>NZ_JBIVIF010000017.1:0-122290 GCF_044749595.1 Pseudomonas sp. NPDC089392 | reverse complement strand
TGTAGAGGACTTTCACCTCCAAGTCACCCGCTTGGCCACCACAGCCAAGCGGGTTGCGCTTACGCGCAACGCGCCATGCCTGGCGCACACAAAAAAGCCCACAACACGTGTTGTGGGCTTCTCTTTAGCGGAGGCTGTTAGCTAACCACTTCGGCCTCGTCGCCGTCTTCATCCTTGCGGTGTGCCCAGTGATACAGGGCAGGCAGTACCAGCAAGGTCAGTGCGGTGGAGGACAGGATCCCGCCAATCACCACCGTCGCCAATGGCCGCTGAACTTCGGCACCGGTGCCGGTGGCCAAAGCCATCGGGATGAAGCCCAGGGACGCTACCAAGGCTGTCATCAGAACAGGTCGCAGACGGGTCAATGCACCTTCATCGACTGCCTGTCTGAGCGTTCGTCCCTCCTCCCTTAGCCCGCGGATGAAGGCAATCATCACCAGGCCGTTCAGTACTGCAACGCCGGACAGTGCAATGAAGCCGACACCTGCCGAGATCGACAGTGGGATGTCCCGCAGCCACAACGCCACAACACCACCGGTGAGTGCGAATGGAATACCGGTGAAGACCAGCATGCCGTCCTTCAGGTTGTTGAACATCAGGAACAACAAGGTCATGACCAGCAGCAAGGCGACTGGAACAACGATCTGCAGGCGTTTGGCAGCCGACTGCAGCTGCTCGAACTGGCCCCCCCAAGTCGTCCAGTAGCCCGCAGGAATTTGCACCTTCTTGTCCAGCGATGCGGTCGCCTCCTCAACGAAGGACCCCAGATCGCGGCCTCGAACGTTGGCGCTGACGATAACCAGACGTTTGCCGTTCTCGCGGCTGATTTGGTTCGGGCCCAGTTGCAGGTCCAGATTGGCGACCTGGGACAGCGGGATGAAGCCGATCTGATTGGCACCCTGTGCCGCATTGGCAGGTACCGGGATCAGCAAGCTGGACATACCCGCTACGTCGGTGCGAACGGTCTCTGGTAGGCGTACTACCATGTCGAACCGACGGTCGCCCTCATACAGCGTGCCGGCCTGACGGCCACCCACGGCGATAGCGATCGAGTTCTGAACATCCGCGATGTTCAGGCCGTAGCGTGCTGCTTTTTCGCGGTCAATGTTGATGGTCAGCACCGGCAGGCCGGATGTCTGCTCAACTTTCACTTCCGATGAGCCCGGGACCGCTTTGAGCGCTGCCGCGATCTTGTTGGCGGTGTTGTTGAGCACGTCCATGTCATCGCCGAAGACTTTCACAGCGACGTCACTACGCACGCCCGAAATCAGCTCGTTGAAACGCAGTTGGATTGGCTGCGACAACTCGTAGTTGCTTCCTGGAACACCCGCTGCGGCCTTCTGCACTTCAGCAATCAGCTCATCACGAGGCTTCTTCGGGTTAGGCCACTGATCCTGAGGCTTGAGCATGATGTAGGCGTCAGAGGCGTTCGGCGGCATCGGGTCAGATGCAATTTCTGCGGTACCCGAGCGTGCGAACATCCGCTCAACTTCAGGCACCTGCGCAATCACCGCTTTCTCCAGACGCTGCTGCATCTCGACAGATTGAGTGAGGCTCGTTCCAGGCACACGCATGGCCTGCATCGCAAAGTCACCCTCACTGAGGCTTGGGATGAACTCGCTACCCATACGACTTGCCAGCAAACCACTGAGCACGACCAAGGCTACTGCGGCCGAGAAAGCGATGTTCCGATGTCCCAGCACCCATTGCAGAACCGGTTCATAGCGCAGTCGAGCTGTGCGCATGACCACGCCTTCCTCTTCCTTCACCTTGCCAGTGACGAACATGGCAATAGCTGCAGGAACAAAGGTAACGGACAGGACCATTGCACCCAGCAGCGCCATCACAACGGTGAAGGCCATCGGGTGGAACATTTTGCCTTCGACGCCGGTGAGGGCGAAGATCGGCAGGTACACCACCATGATGATCAGCTGACCGAAGATCAGCGGCCGGCGAGCTTCTCGCGCCGCGGCAAAGACCTCGTGGAAGCGTTCGGTTTTGGTGAGCATGCGGCCATGCTTATGTTGCGCATGAGCCAGTCGACGGATCGCGTTTTCTACAATAACCACGGCACCGTCGACGATGATGCCGAAGTCGAGTGCCCCCAAACTCATTAAGTTGGCACTGACCTTGTTGTTGAACATGCCTGTGAAGGTGAACAGCATGGACAGCGGAATCACCATCGCGGTGATCAGAGCCGCACGGATGTTGCCGAGGAACAGGAACAGAATGGCGATAACCAGGATCGCGCCTTCCACCAGGTTCTTCTTCACCGTCGCGATGGCTTTTTCAACCAGGTTGGTACGGTCGTAAACAGTCACAGCCACCACGCCCTTTGGCAGGGTGCGGTTGATGTCCGCCAATTTGGCGGCGACAGCTTGAGATACGGTGCGGCTGTTTTCACCAATCAGCATGAACACGGTACCGAGCACGACTTCGCGGCCGTTCTCAGTAGCAGCACCTGTACGGAGCTCTTTACCGATGCTGACGTCAGCAACGCTGCTGATGCGAATCGGTGCACCATCCACACTGGTGATCACGATGTTGGCGATGTCTTCGATATTGCCTACCTGACCCGGTGCACGGATGAGCAACTGTTCACCATTACGCTCGATGTAGCCGGCACCGACGTTGGCGTTGTTACTTTCCAACGCTGCGACCAGGTCATTGAGTGTCAGCTTGTAGGTAGCCAGGCGCTTTGGATCCGGCGCAACCAGGAACTGCTTGGCATAACCGCCGATGGTATTGATCTCGGCCACACCCGGGACGTTACGCAGCTGAGGCTTGATGATCCAGTCCTGGATCACGCGCAGGTCGGTCGGGGTGTACGGCGTACCGTCCTCTTTGACCGCGCCATCTTCGGCTTCAACAGTCCACAGGAAGATCTCGCCGAGGCCGGTAGATACCGGACCCATGACGGCCTCTACACCTTCTGGCAGCTGTTCCTTCGCAACCTGCAGCCGCTCGTTGATCAACTGGCGGGCAAAGAAGATGTCAGTGCCATCCTTGAAGATCACGGTGACCTGAGACAGGCCAGAGCGAGACAGGGAACGGGTCTGCTGAAGGCCCGGGAGACCGGCCATGGCCGTTTCAACTGGAAACGTGATCCGTTGTTCGGTTTCCAAGGGCGAGTAACCAGGCGCTGCAGTGTTGATCTGCACCTGGACGTTGGTGATATCGGGTACCGCATCGATGGGCAGCTTTTGATAGCTGTAGATACCGATACCCGCCATGATCAGAACGGCGATCATTACTACGATGCGCTGCTCGATGGCGAATCTGATGATACGTTCAAACATGAGAAATCATCCTGTCAGTTCGCATCAGTGACCGTGTTCGGCAGAAGCTTTGCCGAGCTCGGACTTGAGTGTGAAGCTGCCACTGGTTGCTACCTGGGCGCCGGCTTCAATACCGTCGATGATTTCCACGTACCCATTGTCGCGGCGACCCAGTTTTACCGGGCGGGTGTCAAAGCCATCTGGGGTGCGTACGAATACCGAAGGTTTGTCTTCAACGGTCTGCACAGCGTGCTCAGGGACCGCTACGGCAACTCGATCGGTCTGGGAGGTGACCGCAATGTTTACGAACAGGCCTGGACGCCAGGCGCCGTTGGGGTTGGTCAAGGTGACGCGGACAGTAGCTGCACGGTTTTGCTCGCCCAGCAGGCTGCCGACATAACCCACCTTCCCTTCGACCTCGACGTTCATGTCAGGCGAAGAGACTTTCACTGCACGGCCAGTCGTGACCTTGCCCAGATCTGTCGGCGGAACTGCGAAGGTCGCCCAGACCTGATTCAGGTCGGAAAGGATGAAGGCGTTGGTCGCCTCGCTGACGACTTCGCCGACGGTCAGGTGTTTCTCCACTACCACGGCGTCGAAGGGAGCGCGGAGCTCGTAACGATTACCGCCAACAGAGTTAACCGAGGCACCGATTGCGCCGACCTTCTGCTTGGCGTTGGCCAAGGAGATATCCGCCTCTTGCAGCGCTTGGCGTGCTTGGAGGTAGTCTTGCTCTGCGGAGATCTTGTCCTGCCACAGTTGCTTCTCACGCTCGAAGGTGACACGCGCCAGTTCGACGCGACGCTGTGCGGCCTGTTGTTCGCTGCGCAGGTCAGAGATCTGCTGGCTGGCGATTACCGCCAGGACTTGCCCTTTCTTGACCGTCTCGCCCAAGTTGGCCTGGACAGCCTCAACAACGCCAGGAACACGAGGAACCACGTGGGCAGTACGATCTTCGTCGAAGCGAATTTCGCCCGGGAAGCTCACGACGGTACCGAGGTCACGAGGCGCTGCAGCTTCCAAGGCAACACCGGCGGCCTTGATCTGTTCAGCGCTGAGCGTCAGCTTGCCCTCTTCTTCACCGCCCTCTTCGCTATGACCTTCTTCACCATGGCCCTCATCACCTTCCTCTTTGGCGGCAGATGCGGCTTTCTTTTCGTCGCCATGGCCATCGTTAGCGCCATGCTCAGCGGTACTGGCGGCTTGCTGTCCGGAACTATTGTTCCAGGCAAGGCTGCCAAATCCGAGGGCTGCCACAGCGGCTACCGCGAGGGCGATCTTGCGTTTGTTATCCATTGCTACTCCTGCTGATCGTAGGCACCGGCTTGTTCAAGGCTGTGTGCCGAAGAAAATGTTTGGCCCGTTCAGCGAGCGCCGGCAGTTGAGCCGACTTCGCCATAAACCCTTTCCACCTGCGCACGCGCATTGGTCGCCGCTGCCAACGATTCGAGGTATTGGCCACGAGCGACGATCAAGGTGCGCTGGGCATCCAGCACTTCGATGAAGCCAAATTTGCCCATCTCGAAGCCGCGGGTTGCGGTCTCTACGGCTTGTTGGGCTGATGGCAGAATGGTCTTGTCGTAGGACTCGACCTCCTGCATGGCGGTGGACCACTGGTTCAACGCGGTTTGGGTTTCGGTGCGCAGACGCAGCTCCACAGCATTGCGCTGGTCTCGGGCCTGATCTGCACGACGAGAAGCGGAAAGAATGTTGCCTTGGTTACGATCGAACAGCGGCAACGGCATAGACAGGCCCACAGTGTTGACCCGCTCGCGCACAGAGCGGTCGTACTGGCTACCTACGCTGACAGTAAGGTTCGGGATACGCTGAGCTTTCTCTGATCCGAGCGAGGCGTCGCTCTTGTCGATCTGAACCACGGCCTGACGCATTTCTGCTGTTTGGTCGAGCTTAGCCAGCAGATCTTCAGTGCGAGGTGGCAAGCCCGGGGAGAGGGTTGGCGATTCGAGTCGATCAAACACGGTGACTGAGCTCCCGGTAATTTGAGCGAGCTGTTGGTAAGCGGTCGCTTTTTCCGTTTCTGCACGTCGAACTTGCAGCTGGGCTTCGGCCAGTTGCACTTGAGCGCGGGTCGCCTCCACTGGGGACGACTTACCTGCGCGAACACGGCCATCGACGATGCGAAGACCGCGCTCAGTCAGTTCGAGAGATTGCTTGGCCAGGTCGAGACCTGTCTGGGCCCGCAACGCGGCGTAAAAGGCTTGGACGACATCTGCACGCAGGCCGTTAACGCGACGGTCTAACTCAAGCTGTGCGGCGGTCTGCCCGTATGTGGCGACGTCAACACGAGCCCCCCGCTTACCGCCCAGCTCAAGGGTCTGGCTGAGAGAGACAGTCGTCTGGCTGGTGTTACGACGGGTGTCTTCCACGTCATACGAGATTGTGGGGTTGGGGATAAGCCCGGCCTGCTTGCGAGCACCATCAGCGATCCCAATTTCTTGCCTGGCCGCGGCCAGGTCTGGGTTGGCATCCATGGCCGTCGAAAGCGCCTGGGGCAAGCTGATGCTTTGGGCAAGGGCTGCAGGCGCCATCAACCCAGAGATGACTGCACAGAGTGCAGCGATCTTCCAGGGCGAGACGGGGGTCTTGGGTAAGACATTGCGGTTATACCGGGGCACTTTGATGGTCCTCGTGCACAAACTTCGATAAAGCTTGGCGAGAACGCCGAAACAGCTGCCAAGCCCCACTTGATTAGGTGATGGCACTCTAATGAGCGGTAGCTATCAGAGGGGTGGCTAGAAAATTACAATTTCGTAAGAAAGCTTTGTAATGCCCGTAAATACTGGGAAACCCAACCCGACACGATGATTTCGATACAAGCAACAGAGATGGCAAACACGCGGTGCGAAGGTGCCGAATAACAGGTAGATGACGAAATTGTAATTGTCCTATCACCTTCCCGTTATCTTCGGCCTGCAAATATGAGCTCGCGCTACGCTAGGCGCGCCGCCGGGTCAGAACAACTAACGACACCCGCGCCGGTAAACATAATAAAAACTGCCGTGAATCAAAGGAGCATCGGATGAAAATCAAAGTACCACTGTATTTGGCGGCAGTTTCTGCGCTGTCTGGAAGCTATGCTATTTCGGCACAAGCTGAAGACAAGCCAGAAGGCTTCATTGAAGGCAGCAGCCTTACAGTGTTGAACCGTAACTTCTACTTCAACCGTGATAACCGCGACAGCACCGCCCCCACTTACAACAGTGGCAAGGGCAATACGAACGGCTACTCCGAAGCCTGGGCGCACGCGATCATCAGCAAATTCAACTCCGGGTTTACCCAAGGTACCGTTGGCTTTGGCGTTGATGCCTTTGCCATGATCGGCCTCAAGCTCGACACCGGTGATGGGCGCAACGGCGGCCGTAGCTCCTTCGACGTGCTGCCCGTTGATAACAAGGGTGAAGCTCGCGACGAATACACCAAGGTCGGCGGCGCAGCCAAAGTCCGCTTGTTCGATACCATCGTGAAAGTGGGTGATGTCTTCCCATCGACCCCGGTCGTCGCATCGGGTGACTCTCGCCTGCTGCCAGAGAGTTTCCGCGGTGTGACCGTTGAGAACACCAGCATCCAGGGCCTTACCCTCCAGGGTGGTCGTCTGCATGCGATGAGCCAGCCGGTCTCAAGCAACCTGAACGACAACTTCGTGACGTTCTACGGCGGCCCGGTCAACTCGCCATGGATCGGTTACGGTGGCGGTGACTACTCGATCAACGACAACTGGACTGTGAGCGTCTACGCCAGCCAGCTGAAAGACGTCTGGAATCAGTACTACGCCGGCACAAGCGTGGTTTACCCGCTGAGCGACGATCTGGCGCTGATCGGTGGCTTCAACTACTACAAAGCCGTAGATGAAGGTAAGAAGCGCCTGGGTGAATTCGACAACAACATCTGGAGTGCCAAGGTCGGTGTGCGTTACGGTGCCCACACCCTGGCCCTGTCGCATCAGCGCAACAACGGCGACGACGATTTCGACTACCTGCGTCAGTCGGACTCGATTTTCGTCGACAACTCCATCCAGTACAGCGACTTCAACTCGCCGAAAGAGCGTTCCTGGATGCTGCGCTATGACCTGAACTTCACCAGCTACGGCATTCCAGGCCTGACGTTCATGACGCGCTACGCCAGAGGCTCGGGTGCGGATTACTCGAACGCTAACCAGTTCTACATGCGCACTGATGACAACGGCAACCCGCTCGACAATCAGAAGCGTTGGGAGCGTGACGTCGAAGTCAAATACGTTGTCCAAACCGGTCCAGCAAAAGATCTGTCCTTCCGGTTGCGCCAGGCAACCACACGTGCCACTGCATTCGAATCGGATCTGGATGAAACCCGTGTGATCATTGAGTACCCGCTTTCGATTCTGTAATTCGCTAACTGGACCAGTTATTCATTAACTGGTCCTATTAGTAAAACGAGCATTACGAATTCACCTTGAGTGGCTTAAGTGCTCCTTTGGTAAAAGGTGGATATTTGGCGCCCATTGGGCGCCTTTTTTTTACCTAAAATTCAAGCAAGCGTTCGATTGTACGCATTGCATGCCGGTGAAGTTCATGACTACACCAATGACCAGCTTCCTCGATGTGAGCGACCTCGCCGTCATCTGAGCGGAACGAAGCCAGCACAAAAAAGAAAATAACCCAATACTTCATAAGGTCAAATCACCTGCTGGAGAGAGGGCCCGCAACTGTCAAACCCAAACCGCGACAAGATATACCGCCAGACTATCAACTGTATTACCTAGAAATTACAAATCCGTCATTTGAGCCCCGGCACGCTCATTTTGATTTACCATCCCTTTCAATAATGCCGGCGCGCGTGCGCGGTTAACTGCTCAGTGATATCGAGACAAAATCCCATGCGAATTCTGGTAATTGAGGATGAAGTAAAAACTGCGGAGTATGTGCGTCAAGGTCTGACGGAATGTGGCTATGTCGTAGATTGCGTCCACACCGGGTCAGATGGATTATTCTTGGCTAAGCAGCACGAATATGAGCTGATTATCCTGGATATAAATCTGCCAGAGATGGACGGTTGGCAGGTCCTTGAGTTGTTGCGTCGTAAAAACTGCCCTTCCCGTATCATGATGCTGACGGCGAGAAGCCGGCTGGCGGATAAGGTCCGGGGGCTGGAGAACGGAGCAGATGACTACCTGATCAAGCCATTTGAGTTCCCTGAGCTGCTGGCCCGGGTTCGCGCCTTGATGCGCAGGTCAGATCACCCTGCATCCGTAGAGGTCATTCGCGTCGCTGACCTGGAGCTTGATCAGAGCCGGCACAGGGCATTCAGGGACGGTCAGCGCATTGACCTGACCACGAAAGAATTCGCGTTACTGCATTACCTGATGCGTAATACCGGTGTGGTGCTGAGCCGCACCCAAATTATTTCGCAGGTTTGGGATATGAATTTTGACTGCGACACAAACGTTGTAGAGGTGTCGATTCGAAGACTCAGAGCCAAGATAGATGACCCTTTCGAGACCAAACTGATACATACGCTTCGGGGCGTAGGGTATGTGCTTGAAAAACGATAGTTGCCAAGCTCTCTAGTACCGAAAATCCGCTACATGCTCCCGTCGCTTGCGAACTTGAGGTTTCTGTTTACGATCCGCGGCGCTGATTCCTCACTCAACAAATGAGGTAGGCTGTACATGAGGTATAGCATTGATTATCAGCAGGTTTCGCAAGGACAATCCGATGCCAGCATTGATGCCTGTCCAGCTGACATTGTCTTCAACAGCGACCATGGCCTAGCTCTTATCCCGTGCGTTGGCGATGTTATCAACCTCCCCTCTACGGCGGTCAAAGAAGGGGTTTGCGGCATCGTTAGATCAAGGATTTTCAATTATCTCAGAGGTCCTGAAGAGCTGTACTGTCACGTCAATATTCTCGTTGAGGAGGCGGACATCAATTTCGAAAGTCTCATCTCGGAATACATGCGCAATCAGTCACGTGCTCGCTCGCCTTCTTCATAAAGTCGAAGGCGGGCCAGTCCATTAATGGTTGTGTATGGGTGAGGGTTCAGCAGAGCGAGCGCCTACTGAGCACCAGAGATGAATAGTCACAGCCTAGTGGTTTAACGCGGTACTGCTGGTGTACGCAGGGCCGGACTTATTGTTTTTTGAATGGCGCATTGCAGCACATAGAAATATAAAACCCCGGAAGCAAATACGATTGCGGACAGATAAGCAAACTCAGAGTCTAAAACCCCGGAAACCATATACAATTTAATCGTGATAGAACCCATAATAATTCCGGTACAGTACATGACGCCTGTGAACTGATTGCCCAAAAAACTCAGTATGCCGCTGAAGGCATTGTTCGCACTCAACAGCATTGCTTTCAGTATCGTCCAGCCGAGAACTGGCAGAAAAGCCTTGATCATGAAGGCGAATAACATCGACGATGCAAACAGTTTTATCGGGGTTTCTGCCCACGGCTTGATGGTGCCGTCTACTTCAACGCCGGTATACAAGATGATATTCAGAATAATCGCCATAAGGGTGCATATGCCGAGGCGTATCATTTCCCGCTTAAGCGGGGCCATCATTATCACTGCGTGAATCTTGTTTCCAAAGTATCGTTTTAGTCCTTGGATCGACATTTTTCTTCCTATGCTCTCGGGTATGACGCTGTTGTAGCGTTGTATGACGGTCATGCTTTTACCCGAAGAGAGGTGACGCTTCAACGGTCCTGAATTGCGCAGGGGATCTCATGTCCTTCCCCTGGCTGGGTAGCTTGCTGAGAAATTCTCATCTACCTGCGTGGCAACGATGCGGCCACCCCGCCGCCGTCAGAGCTCTGGAGGACTGGCTGCTGTCAGCAACTCATCGAGTGACGGAACCTTAGCGTTTGCACTGAGGACGAGTGTTCTGGATCGGAGTATGGATACATCAAAGAAAGATTCGCACTCGACTCTTCCGTTTACTTCTCTCCAGTGGGTGACTTCTGGTATCAACTCATTAGGCACCGGGTATAGTGCCATAGGGTTATGGAATACCTCCACTTCAGCAGACCACGGCTCGTAGCCATATTGCGGCCAGAGCTGACCGTAGTCGCTGGACGCTACATCCAACAGAAATGGGATACCTCGTGATGCTCCCGGAGAACGGTCGAAAAACTCACCAAACCGCAAGTATCGGTACCCGTCTAGATGAGCTCCACCTGAGATCGGCACTCGGCTGAGCTTTGGCACTGTGCAGGCATTGGTGAAAATGACCGCTGAAAGATGGGCATTTTCCATTAGCGTAAATAGGCCGTTGGGGCGCCCTGATAGCAGAGATGTCTCTTCCTCCACAGTTATCAGGTGCGTACCACGATGCGCAGATGAGTGAACTGCAAAGCCATAGAGATAGCTGATGAGCGACTCCCTGCTCCACAGCATTGAACTGGGCGCATGGAAATCGGCTAAGGCCAGAATGAGCGGCTTACCCTCCACGTGCGGTAGGGATTCGTAACGCTTGTCCAATTTGTTTTGGATGGTCCTCGCAAACCTTTCTGCAGCCGCTCCTAAGAAACGCTCATGTCGGTCAGCGGGTGGGGGGACCGGCGAGGCGCCAAAATGCTCATACCGCTCTTCCGGGTTGGCTGTCACTGCTTCAACCCAGGCCTCATCTCCCAGCCTATTCTCGATGTGAAAATCGGGTGATTCTTTAGGCTGGGTGACCAAGAGTCCCTGTTCACGAAAAATCGCTAATAGGTGGGCTTCCCAGAGGCGGGTGTGAAAATTCTCAGTCTGGCAATCGGGAACCCAATTTCTGTCTGGGGATGGCAGTGCGAGATACAGTTGATTCAGCGCCCACGCCCCAATACGGCGGCTTGGATCAAATAGTGATTTGAACACCACGCTTGGTGTGCGCTTACCCATTCTGCTTAGAGGAGCACGTCGTCGTTCACCTGAAGGGAGTGGAAGCGGATGGGCTTGGGTATAGAGAAAATGGCTGATTGAGGCGCGGGCTTCAGACTCGCCAGTGGTGCGCTCACTATGGCTGAGGAGCACCCACACGCTATCGACACGACGCCGCAAGGTGACAATTCCGAAGCTGCCGGAATGGATATTTCGGGTTAGAGCGGCACAAGAAATTCCGTCCTCACTAAGCCATGCCCCTACTGGCGGGCTGTCCCCAAACCCCAACCCTCGTGGAAGCGACAAAGCGATTAGATCGAACATCGGCGCAGCAATTTCTTTCATTCGCTGATCTCGGCAGCCGTCAAAATGCATTCCATCAATGCCTCGGAGCGTGCCCGCCGGCGATGGCATCGGTGGAGGTACCTATTGAAGAAGGGGGCCTTGTTCCACCAGGACATCTCGGTTGGTGAAGATGGTCTCAATGGTTGCAGCCTCGGCAGCCACATGAGTCTTTCGCGTGATCTCTTCAAGGGCCAGTTCGAGCCGGTAGTCTTGGAAATACTCGTACAGCTTTTCAGAGCTCTCGGATATCTCCTCCCCACCATTCTTCGCGAACAAGATGTGGATGATCGCTGCGAGTGGGAGAGAGATGTCGAGATCCTTCTCTTCTGCATCTGAATCCGAGTTCAAACCGTCGAAATACCTCTCCAGATGACTCTGGAGCTCCTCAAGCCAGAACTGAGATAGGTTGCTTGGAAGGGAGCTTTCAGGCCCGGTCAGAAGGACTTCATCTCTGAATAGAGCCAGCAGATTGGGGTTTGCCATGGAGGACCTCACGATTAGATTTGAGAGCAACTGGTCAGCATAGTCCACCTCAAGATGACCACCTCCTTGACGCCCATCCTGGTGCTCCTGAGCATCAGACGAGTGAATCGCCCCGAAACCTGTAGATATAAAATGACCGCTTCTCGCCGTTAGCTGCCTTTCTTGAAGGACAGCTTTGGGTCGATAGCGGCCTTCGTGGAGGTTGGTGTCTACGGGGTCGGTTTAGTCAATCTGAATCTCCGGTTTCACCTCCGTGAGGCCGGCCATCGTCATGCATCAGATCTTGATTGACACGCGTGCCGCTTTGGATAGCCTTGCAATTGAGGGCTGCAACTGCGCATTTGTCGGGCCTGGGTACCAGCATGAGCCCCCCGCAATTTTGGCAGCAGAGGAAGCTGGTTCCTCTGAAGTAGTGACGGCGGGCATTGCCAGTCGGATTCTGAACCCAAGGTCGCCAGACTAGGAGCTAAAGGATCGCTGCGACTACTCCTCATCCCTTACCGAAAAGTCACGCGTCGGTCGTAAACGGCCCTTTCCAGGCCAATCAACTTTTGTGATTGGTGAGTAGGGATTTCTCGGCTTTTCTGTGAAAAGCACCCCTTCATTTCACAAAAAAAATGGCGAAGATTCCAATTTCACGGGGTCTGGCCTATCACCTATTTTGTGAACCTACACGCATTGAGATCGGTACGAAACGGCGAAAGATATTCTGCGGAAGAACCGGTAGCGCGAGGAATTACTGCCTTGTAGCAGTGACGATAAAAGCGTACTCATCCCCATTTTCGTTGGATCTATATTCGCGCTTACCGCCTATTGGGAGAATTTCTGTCCCTTTGTACATATAGCCATCAGTATGAGGGTAATCGACGGTAAGATTACCAAATTTGTCGCTCTTCATTTCCTTCAAGCGTACGTAGTTGACGTCCATGGTCAGACGGATGTCTCCATCACTCATAACAACTGGCGTAAAATATGCGGTTGTGCCTAGTTCCAGGCGGCCGAGTCGCGCTTTATTCGTACCAACTAGCTCTCTGTATCTCATGTACTGAACGTCTTTATAGGGAGCCTGGATACCGTTTTCAGTAATCGCGTGTGGCATAGCTACAAGCTCACCATTGCGATAGAGCTCAGTGCGTATGTTTATCGATTCTGCGGATGCATGGATCGAGAATGCAGCCACAGCTGCGAAGATAAATGCTTTCATGAGAACGCTTGCACACTCAAATTAACCGAGATTCAACCACCCCGGCTTGAGGCCAGGGTAGGAGAAGAAATTGACCACTCGCATTTCTATCCAAGCCGAGGCAGGTCACGCAGCAAAGCTTTGAGTTCGTGCCACGGATGCTGTGCGCTTTCGGTTTCGTTCGAGCACCCTTCTTCATGAGTGAACGATTCGGCTGCCTGATCTACAGCTTGGCTGGAGTGGCAACCCTGGCAGCAGATAATCGAGTACTCGATAGACCATCTTTCGCCGAAAGCTTCCAGATCTTGGTCTAGCTGACTGTAATTCTCGTTCTCGCTCATTCCTACCTCACGTTGTGGGCGTGAAGCTCACGCCTCTCCTCAGACCTGGCCATTCGCTGGCCCTGCAGGAAGTGTAACTGGCCGAGAAGGATTTCTCACGACCAATCAGGGTGATTGGGATCAGCCAACGACTTGCCGGCGACTACCATCTCCTTAGCCTGGTCAGCACACACTCAGCCTCCATATTGCCCTGCCCTAAAGGCGCACCCGCTGAGGAGCGGCCGAGGATCAACCCTCCCGCCCCTCAGCCGAGACATCACTCGTTGGCTGCGTAAATCGCCTTACGAAGCCACTCGCCTACTGCGGCCGATCGAGATCCTCTCCGGGCATCGATGTGCCGTCCCCTGAAAGTGCCCCACGCTCGATAAACTCGCCCGTCGACTGCGACCCAGAACGTGACCTGATCTTCGTCCACCTGCCGATAAATTGCTTCTGGTACTGCGTTCATAATCGGACCTGCTTTGTGTATGAGGTCCTAGAATGGCGTCACGACCATTGGCAGTGGCAAGTCATGATCGGAACTGAAGAGCGTACTCCAGAAGCTGCGTATTCATTGCATCTCGGTTTTCACCGTAGTGAGCTTCCCGGTGGCAATTCGGGCAGAGTGCAACGCAGTTGTAGACGCGGTCCGACACGTCGGCACCTAGCACGTGATGCACGTCCAGGAAGCCTCGGAAAGTTCGACTCTCGTCGCATCTCTCACATCGGTACCGAGCTCGCTCTAGCACCGCGAGGCGCACCCGAGGATCTCGCTTCACATGCGACCGAAGAGTGCTCACCCTCTCCCCCTCGTCCCGCCCTAAAGACGAATAATCCGGCGTAGGACAATCGTCGAATGTATCGTCAAGGCCCGGCGAAAACGCGTCTGTAGGGATCAGCTTCGCGAGATCGACAACCCCTGGCCATTGCCACAAGACATCAGCTACCTGGTGGGTATCTGGCAACCGATCATCCTGTAACCACAGCGTTGGACTTGTTCCGTTCTGGGCATGGTTCTTCTTGATGCGGCCCTTCAGCCCCAGACGCAAGAGCTCATCGCTCACTTCCCGCTGACGATTCCAGATCGGATGCAAAGCACCTAGCGGGATAAGAGCCGCATAGGCCACCGCCTCGCCGTCGCGCTGAAATAGCATGGCGTGGCTCATGCCTTGGGCGAGGTCTCTCCCCACCACGTGCTCCAGGGTGGCGTCCCAGCCGCCAGGCCGTAGGTGGGCGGTCAACTGAGCAGCTGAGTACTTTTGCTCGTTCGGGTTACGACCATCACGGCGCCAGCAAAGGCGCACCCGGGCTTTGACATGCTGTCCTTCGTGGGTGTTGAAAGCGACAATCCGCTGGGATGCTGAGCCAGTTGGAATTCGGCGATCCTCGACAACGTTGAAGCCGCAGGCCTCCAAGAATGGCCGCACAGCGTCGCGAGAGCGCTGTTCTGCCGCGAGACTTTCCGAGCCCCGGAATTGACGGGGTGGTGAATTGGACAATTCAACTCTCCCTCGTAGCACGCGGCCGCAGTCCAGCTTATCCCTCTGCGCTGGCGGCCTGAGCTGCGCTTAAAATGGATCAGCCCCGGATTTCCCGGGGCTGAGTGTAGTCGACTTGGAACAACGGATGGTCAGCCCTTAAGCGGCACCCTGCTGACCTGCACACCGGGGCCTACTGCCGACTCAACCGGTTTGGCACGCCCGAAGTGATACTCAGCATACTGGCTGCTGCCATCCTGGATCACGCACACTGCCAAAATCCGCCACCCTTCATCCAGCAGGCGCTGCGCCTGAGTCTGACCATTCACTTGCTTCAACTCGGTTACATCTTCAATTGCCATCGGAGCTGCTCCTTGCGTGGATGATGGCTCAGTGTAATCACTGATCCGGCTTACTGTCCTCCTCCAATTCAGACATTGTTGCGCGCCCATGGCCGGGTAGCCCAATGGGGTATTGGGGGCAATCGTCCTTCATGATCCATATTTGCTTCGTGAACGACTGCTGCTTGAAACCACGAGGCAGCCTGTTTCCAGGCCCCAGCCTCGTCAGACGCCATTCCCACGCTTGTTTTCTCGACATGGTTCGTTGAACCTCTGCGTGGAGGTGCTGAGTAGCGGTGCGGATGCTTGCGATGAGTTGGCGGCCGATGTCCGCTTGTGATTCTGGCTTTACCGCTGGCGCTGCAACAGCTACGCGATGCGCTTCGGTTGATCGGCATGTCTTGCAGGTGACTCCATTGGGGTTTCTCGTCGACACCAGGTTGTGGTTGTTTCGACCGCAGGCGACTTGATCCTCGCCGGTTCCGTAGTGGGTGACCATCTTCTAGCTTGCTCGATAGGAAGGGTTACTTGGTGGATGTGTGCGGACCTCTAAGCGAGGTCCGGATGCTTCGTGCGTTAACTGGCTTTTGGCTTCGGTAGTCTTTGCGCAACTTCCTCTGGGGTAAGGTCATCCAGAGGAACAAGACAGGTCGAGCCACGACAAACCAGAATCATACGGACACCATCTGCTGACACACCCTTGTAATCGTTATGCGTACGGCGATAGATCAGGTCCAACTGTGCTTTGGTTGCGGTTGTCATGATCTACACCCTCAAGCCGCAGCCTTATCAGCCTGGGCCATGATCGCTTTGGCTGCATGGTTGATCATGTACAGTTGTGCGTAGAGGCTGTCACATGTCTCCGTAATGCGGTGCTCGTACCACTCTTCACCCAGGCACAACGTTTGACAATTGTCTCTCATGTAGATGTGAGCTTCCTCGGTGAAACCGATGTTCTCCGCAGCATCAAAGAGGTTGTCCCAGTGCATCCATCGGTCATCACCGTTCGATAGGTCACGACGATGGGTCAGGGTCAGAGCGCGGAATTCAGCCCAATGCCCACCTCTAACCAGGTCAGAGTCCTGCGCCCACGCTGGAAGAGTTTCCCAGATTTCCTCTGAGCAATCGTTGTGCAGCTCCCGGCAGATGCTCGATACCAACACCTGACGGAACAGGTCCGTGCTGAACACCTGCTTCTTGTGGGACTCATGTAGCTTGGTGTGCAAGTAATAGGTGACGTCATCGCCGGCCAGGAAATTCATTCCATAGCCCAGGCCAACACTGAACGTCAGATGGCCGATGTCGCCGACTACCGCGATACCGAAGCGGGTCATCATGATGTCGAATGCATAAGCCGTGGTGCCCTCAGCCTTGCAACGCCAGATCTCTGCGTCGTCCTGCTTCACCAGACAGGTGTATTGATGGTTCTTGAGCTTCTCGGCCGCACGGGCTTTGCGCTCGTCCTGGGTCTGCTGGCGCTGCTCAATGTAAGCAGCTCGGGATTTTGCAACATCCATCGTCGTCCATTCCCTGAAAGGGTGATTGAGTGCCACAGAAGTTAAACTATAGGGCAACAATTTGCAATGATAGGTTGTACCCTACGTTAACCTTTTTTCATCGCCATCAGCTGCTTTTTCGCTGTAGCTCCGTGTCCCTCGACCGGAGAGCTCACCGAACAGGTGGGTGACAAAGGGTCAACGACCTCTGATCTCCGTACACAAGCTTTGCTCTTCAGATTTTGGTGATAAAGTCATTTTCCTGAACCACCGGGGGCAGTCCGTATGACCCTCACTATTGATGCGAATGGCGGTCTTCGAGAATCCTCCTTTGCGACCCACAATGACGTTGATATGGAAGTGCAATGAAACGAATTGAAGAGCAGGAGCCACCGCAGAATTCAGTATCATTCCGCGAGATCTATCCAGCGATCGCAGACTCGATGGTTCAGACCTACTCCAACATTGCCGAAGACGCATTCGCTGGTTTTCTCGATGAAAAAGCGTCCCTTGCCGCATCAAAAGCATCGAGCAACAGCGAGAGAAGCAAAGCTTTTGGCATCAAAACCATCGTATTTGCCGCGATGGCCATAGAGGCGGCGGCCTTCGAATTTTTGCCTCCTACCCTGCTTCGTCAGGAGGACAAGGGTGAAATAGACAGCTGGGGCCTGGTACGCAAGTGGGTGAAAATGCCCGAGCGGCTTGTCGGTCAGCCGCTTGAAATAAAGGGCCCAGCAATCAAAGGGCTCGAAAATCTTGTGAAAGCACGTAATAGATTGGTGCATTACAAGTCAAAATGGGAAAATGACAAAGGTACTGTCAGGTTGGCCAAGGCGAAAGAGTGGGAAAAGTTTGAAACTGAACAGGTACCCAACGCCTTCATGACCCTGGTGCTGCTCTCCCTCGAACTGAACGCATCACCGTGCGGAATTTTTGGAGGCTTTCCGTACCACGATAGGACCATTTGCCCGCCCGGTTTCAAAAGTCGCCATACGCCACATCTCGGCGTAATGGAAGTCATTGACCGGTGTCTCGCGATCCATCACGAACATCACAAGAGGGCTTGAAGTGTACGCTCTGGCGTATACCCACAACCCGGGTATTCCCGTGTCCGAAGCTCAGCGTCTGCTCAGCAGCCCAGTGGCAGTCGAATGGTTTGCCAACATCATCAACCAGCAGGCCGGACGTCTCTACCTGGATAACCTGCGGGACTTCTGCGACATCTACTGCATAGCTGCAGCCGACTCAACTGCCTACCGTGAGCCTATCTGTGGCCGCCGTCGATAATCTCGATCAGACCTTCGACCCGATGCGCGACTTCTTCCATCGTCGCCAGGCCGCCCTGCTCGATGATCAGGCGGTCGGCGTGGAGCTGATGACCGAACGCAGCGTCGTATACCCAGGCACCTTCCTCGACCCTGCGCCGTCTATTACTGCCACCATCGAGCTCCACTCGCGGCCGGTTGGCGAGATCTGCTATGGCGTCAGCCCGCTGCTTGATCGCGTCTACCTTGATGACCTGGTGATCACCAAGGCATCGAAACGCCGTGGTCTGGGCCAAGCCGCCCTGTGGCAGCTGTGGTGCACGCACCGGCTGCCGCTCACTCCTTTATCTCAGGCATTGGGATCAGGACTATTTTGGGCCACAGTGCGCCGGCGATTTTCCGCGGCTGGCGCCACCATTACACAAGATCTGCGGAATGAAGAACAGGACGCCGAGCAATTGCGTTGGCAGAACCTGGTACCGGAATCGGCTATGGATCGGTCCATTCGCCGATATTGGGAATGGGTGGAAGCAGAGCATGCAGCTGGCCGCCCGGCCGGACCTGGTGTGCGATGATCGGTCCCCGGACCTAAGGGAATTCCGCCTTGCATGTCACCGTTTCCACCGGCTGCTGCTGTCCAAGTCCCGACCCTTTCAGATTGCCAACCTGGAGCTGGCCATGCACCTGATCAACTACTGTCGTCTCTTCCTCCAGCGCCGCAACATAACCCGCCTCGATGCGCAGGCGATCGGACTGCAGCTAAGCACTCTGCGCAGCGAATCAACTCGCGGACATTTCGTCTTCCCAGGATTGAACATAGTTGCAGCCATCGTGCAGCACGGGCAAAAAGTCGGCTGGATTCGCTACTGCGTCAGCCCGCTGAATGACCGTGTATACATCAGCGAATTTGAAGTTGCCTACGACCAGCAACGCCGTGGTCTGGGTCAGGCAACCCTGTGGAAGCTCTGGCAGCAGTACCAAGTACCGCTGTCCCCTATGCACGAAAAGGGCTCGTCCATTGGATTCTGGGCCAAAGCACGCAAGCGCTTCGCCGCCGCTGGGGTCGAATTGACCCCGAACATCAGCACCGCCCAGCATCCCGGTGAGCAGCAGCGATGGCAGCATCTGATTCCAGAATCTGAGTTCGAACGGTCAATGCGTGAAGCGATGGCCTCACCAGAGTGGCCAGCCATAAAGGCGCGGTTTGATGCGGAGTACGGCCCACACTGGGAAGGCTGACCCCGCTCACAATTGTGAATCTAGTTGACACAAGTGTGAGCGTAGACCCGGGGCCGAAGGTGCAGCTATTTTGCGATGATCTTTCGTTGCGCCAGCGTGGCAAAAATTGGGATTATCAGCCTCGCGACTGGAAGCATGAACCCACTAATTATAATAGCGCACAAAAGCACGAATACTTTGTCTTCGTACATGCCTTTTAGAGCGGACGAAACAAACAACGGCAGCAAGATTGCGGGAAGCATATAGACTACCGATGCAATCCAGCGAGCTTGAATTCTTTCCAAATATAAAGTAACAACAGCAGCAATGAGATTACCTGTTGTACCCATCAGAATATTGTCATCGCCCAGCAAAGACATGGCAATATGCATACCAGCAACATAGGAAATCGTTGCCAGAAAAAAAGCTAAGAAGCTTACTTTTCTTTCGCTCATGATGCTTTACTCTTGTGAGCCGGTGCAGATTGCCGTGAGGCATAAAACCACTACCCCGAGACCTAAAATTAAAAAGGTAAAAAATGCGATCCCAACGGCCATCTTATCTAGCATTGACACGCTGCTATCCAGTGGAAATTTTAGATCTTCGGACGCGGCAATCAATGCAAATGCAGCCGGTATAGTCAGAAAAATCAGGATAGCAACCATCAAGCCCGCAAACCATGCTGCTGCTCGAAATGCATCATTCCCTAGCTTAAAGCTCACACCGAAAGACCAGGCCGCGGCGATCAACGAAATGCAGTTGATCCAAAGCGCCGGAGTAACATCTGTGTAATTATGTGTGATAATTCGCGCCCAAGCATACCAAACTGGCGGTAAAGCAATCATTAAGGCGATAATCGCGGCGATACCCGCTAATACTCCCAGCCCAATCAGAACGTAAATTACAGATGTTCCCATAGCTGCAAGAACGCTAGGGCTCTGATTATCGTCAACCTTGAGTTGTTCATTCATCATACTTTTCCTAAGTGAATTACCTGCCCTGCAGCTAGGCTATCGCCTATCAACTATGCCCTTTTTTTATACTCACCAGAGTGAATACCGGCTTTGCAAGAATGGAAATGACACCTACAGAGATAAGTACAAGAGGAGTCGGCACTCCTACCAGATGCGAACCAGCAATAACCTCTACCAAACTTTCAAATGGAAGGTCAGGATTAGAGGGCGGAATGAGCTGCAGTTGGATTCCAGCTATCAGCCCAAACATTGCGGGGAAAAGCCAGCCCCCGTAGTAGTCGGCGAGGTCGCGCAACGCTACGAAGAACAAAATAATTGCAATTGCAGGCCCAAAGATGAAAACCATCAGCAGGCTAATTAAGATCCCCATATCAATCTTACCTTCAATAAATGTACTGATCTGGCCATCGGTTCATCCGGTCATCCGACCGCCCACCTCAAGCCTGATTGCGATTCATAACGCGTATGCATAATACAGCACAAGAGAGAAATACATCAAACTAGATCGATTGCCTGGGAAGGCACGATGCCCCGACCACCCCATGCCATACCCCACCAACCATCCATGCATGGCTGCACCGCTGGCTAGCTGGCTGTAGACGATTTGCGGAGCTCCCAACCTGTACCAGGTCAAGCTAAAGGGCACCATCTTGGAGGAGCTGTGACCAGAGAGCCTGTTCGATAAACTCGCCGTACCTTTCAGCAAGCTCTGCGCAGCCATTTCGGCCCAATTCTGTTGCGGCGCCACTCTCGTCATAGGCAATACCAGAAACCACGCGGAACTCCATTTCCCGGTACCCCGTGGCATCCCAGTCACTTGACCAGATACTTGGATTCGATACCGCTTCGATGATCTCAGTAATCTCACACTGGATCACGCATCCCTCAGCGTCGATATGGACCTCATACACGTCGACCTCCCAGCCTGCTCAAAGAAGATCTGTGTCTGTCTCCAGGCTGATTCCTGCGGCAGGCTTGTCATCACGAAGACCGATGAACACCGGGTGCCGTACCTTCCCGGCGGGGGTGAGCTCGGCAAATTGCACTTCGCAGACCTGCAGCGGCTCCAGCCAAACTACATTTTTGCCCAGTTGTGGCGGATTGCACGATGCAGAACTCTCTCGCGCCAGATGCACAAGGGATGCGCTAAGGATTTGCGCGCTGATTCTGTCGATGCCAGAACTCACACGGCCGGCATACACCAACCGCCCGTCGTCATCATGAACACCCAGCAGTAAAGAGCTGATACCGGCAGTCGACCTGGTCAGACCGACAATCACAAATTCTGCCCTGTTCCAGCACTTAAGTTTGATCCAGGTACCGTCCCGCTCGCCCGTGTAAAGGCTGCCATCGCGCTTTCCAACGATGCCCTCAGTTGCATGCGAGCACAGTTGGCAAGAAGCTGCAGTGGATAAGCATCGAGCGATGGACTGAAACGGATTTGTTCTAGGGGGCAGTAATCCAGCAATGCCTCAAGAGCCTGCCGCCGGAGCTAAAGCGGCTCACCACGCAAGTCCGCTCCGTTGAGGTAAGGCATATCAAAAATTGCGTAATGGAGATCGTCGGTTTGTCCGGAATCGAATGCAGGCTTCAACATGTGGAATGCCGGCATGCCGTCCTTTTGCTGGAACACCACCTCGCCATCCAACCAGGCCGAGTGGACTGGAAGCCGCGAAAGGCTTTTGGCAATACGTCGAAGCTTCTTTGTCCAGTCGTGGCCGTTCTTGGTGAACAGCTGGACGATCGGTCCATCAATCCGAGCGAGGAATCTATAGCCGTCTAGCTTCAGCTCGAAGTGCCAGGCCCCGGCCGGCGGCTTAGTCACCATGCGCACCAGCTGCGGGTTCATCCGCTCAGGCATTGGAGCTTTCTTGCCGGCCATGACAATCTCGCCTCACTGAACCTTGATTTCCAGTTGAGTGTTCAGCGGGCGGAAAGATCCGGCGTTGTAACCCAGTGGGTAGCTGCTTGACCTCCCCCGGGGGATGAGGGCTTTCCTGGTCGAAGGTTCTAGTCGAGCGACCTGCGGCTGAACCAGCTTTTTGTCCGCCAACATAGTCGCCTCACGAGCGACGGATTGCTGAACGAACGGCCACCGGCAATCCGTACAAAACAGCCTCCTACACCAGCGCTGTGTCGCTGGTACAAGTTCGACGGTGTGAGCGCCTGATGCAACTGGATCACTATTTCGGAACGAGCAGGGACGCGCTTGGGAAGACCTGGCCATGGGTCGGGCCCGTCAAACCAATCAGAAAGGCTACCGTCTGAGTTCACTGCCCCCAAAGACACGATTTCTACCTCATGGGGGCTCATATTGGTCACCCAAATTTCTTCATCCTTGTCTCGAAATCCGAGGGATACCTTTACAGAGGTACGACCCCGCCAAAGGGCCAGTATTGAAAGGGCTAAGCCCGCGTACGCTGGGATACGTGATCCCCAATCAATCTCATCCATGTCACTTTGTCCTGCTCAACCCTGGGGGAGCGAAAAGCGTCCCTATCTAAGTCCTCGGCCCCGACTTTTGATGGCCAGGGCTTGGGGTGCAGCTTGAATTACAGCTCTAACCGAAGGCTACTGCGGCACTACGACGATTGGCTAGGAAGCCTAGGAAATCAGCTATCGAGAGCCAATGAGCTTCAGCCATCCAAATTTCCTTTTCTAGCTCGCTCTCCACGACCTCAGCGATGCGGTCCTGATCATCAAGCATGTCCTGTTCGGTCCACCCAAAGGAGACTTGGATGCGACTGCAGCAAAACCCGCAGCTGCAAATACCGCGACTGCTCGTACCGGAACAAACCGCCACAACTCCAGCGCAGAAAATGCAGAGACAGTTGGGCATTTGCTGATTCCCTAGCTGATCGTAGCAGCGTCGCGTATGCGAACCACACACTCATGAATTAAATTGCGCTGAGGGTCGTCGTAGCCGAATTCGTTGGCAAAAGTCGAGTAAGAGTCGCCACGCCCATTATCCTGTAACCACTGCTCATATTCTGCAGCGACCCGGATAGCTTTGAGACGAAAAGCAACGGCCTGTGCTTTCCTCGCCTCCTCTGCTCTGTGCTGACGGATGAGCTCTTTTTCTTGGGTGCTTAGCTCTTCAAATTCATTTTTCATCGGGGTGTCCTCGGTCTTTTCCCTCAATCCTAGGAATCAGCAGTTTTCGCTGCCGCCCGCAGCACCGCTACGCGCTCTGCCCAGTAATCGGGGGTGAATGCCGAAGGCTCCCTTAAAGGGGTCATGGGATGTCTCCTCAAAGGTACTGGTACTGCGAAATGCCCTTTCAGGCCCGTGGTTTGCCGTGGGATTCAAGCGCGTCAGCGAGCTGGATGAACGCATCCGCAAGGCGCCGCATCTGGCCGATTTCCCCCTCCAAATCACCGTCGTGATAGCGATATTCCAACGTGCTACCGAATGGCCCGGTGGAGGGAAAAATCCCGCCATAACTCAACTGCTCATTGACGTGCTTTTCAGCCTGAATGATCCGCTCGCTCACATTCGCTTCTGTTGCCATGCTCATCTTCCTACCTGGATTCTTCTTCAGAGTGCAACTAGCAAGCTGAAGGCGCAGCAGATTGTCCCATTTATTCGGACTTGATCGCCGCACTGCATTTCGGACACTTCACCGGCACCAGTATGGGTGCCCACTCGTGGGAGCATTCTGCGCAGGTGAAGCGGGAGGTGTTGATCGCATAGCCCTGCTGTTCCAGCGTTGGCGCGGAGGCGAATTTGCCACCTTTGCGGTGCAAGACACGCCGATTGCTGTACTTCTCCATCACCCGCTCCTTGATAGCTGCTGCACTGGCCGATCCGGCGCTTTACGGCCAAAGCCCGCGACATTCGCGGGCTGATGGTGCAGCGGATAACTCCTAGCAGTGAAACACAGGTATGTCGATGTACACTGGGACGTTGATCGCTGCTTGGGTCTGCTCAGCTGCTCCACACCAGCCACCCTCTTCGTCACTCCATGCAGAGCGGTCAAAATCGTAGATCATCCCCTCCTCGAATTTGCGATCAGCATCACAGAAACCGACCAGCGACCCGTCAAGCAAGAACGCGATGTTGTATGAGTCGATGCGCAGGGCCTTGTCAGGGTGTAGCGCCAGCAACTCGCTATACGCAGCCGTAGCTTTTTCGAAGGTCAGCATGAGATTTTTCCTTGTTCAGTTGCGGCAGCGGCCTGGGCACGCTCTTGATAGTCATAAGCTTGGTGCATCAGCAACTCGGCAATCTGCTGACCCTGTTCACGCTCAGTTTTGTCATCAGTCCACTCAAGCAAACGCAGGTGGTCGGCGGCTTCTTTCAAAGCTACGAAGCGGGCGTACAGTTCATCTGGGGTTAAGCGCTTGGCCATAGGATATTCCTTGAAGGCCCGGCAAATCGGGCTAACAGGTGATCAGCTCTAAATCTGAGATAAAGATTATCCTATAGGACAACTTTATTCAACATTTTGTTATCCTATACGTTAACAATTTCACTTGCTGATCGCGCAGTTACCTCCACTCTTCACTCAGCGATGGCCGCCAGCTATCTACCGTGGCTCGGCGCGTTCAATGACCGCCAACCGATCAGCCGGATAGCGGCGCATGAAATCACCGCTCGCTTCAGCTGGCGCGTCTAGCCAATCGCGATACAGGCCCCGCGGCAGAATGACCACCATCCGTTTTTCGTCGTCGGGCCGGTGATAGTTACGCATGAATGCATGGGTATCAGCGTTAACCGTCAACATGGTGTACGAATGAAGCAGCTGGCTCGTTTCAGGGTCACGCCACTCCTCCCACAGCCCTGCAATGCCCATAATCTCGCCGTCAGCCCGGGCGATCCGAGTGGGCACTGCACGCCCCGATCGCCAGTCAGGCTCATAGATCGCGGCCGCAGGAATGATGCAGTGCTGAGCACGCCGCCACGCATTGCGAAAAGAGGGCTTCTCAGCCACGGTTTCGGACCTGGCGTTATAGGTGCGCCTGGCTATCTTGGTGTCCTTGCTCCAGCTGGGTATTAACCCGAACGACCCAGTGAGCATGTCCAACTCCGCTGGCTCATCATCCTGTCCAACCATCTCACCAGCTCGGCGTAGAAACGGACCGATGTAGCCTGGCCATAGGTCCAGTTTCCCCTGCTGATCGTCCTCGATGCCGAAAGCCGCTGCGAGTTGGGTTGGCGTCGGCGCCTCGTAATGACTACACATACCAGCCTCTCCTGTAAGCATTGTCGATTTGAGCGTGGCGGTACCAAGACTGGCAGTAGCTCCGGGCCCTATCAATACGACCGCCCGTGAGGCGACTCTACGCCTTGTGGAAAGGCCTTTTGTCGCGGCTACTCTAGCCGCGCCGTACAGCCTGCATTACTGTATATACAAACAGTACAGTCGGTGCTTCCATGAATGTTGTATCAATCCAGCCCCTTCGAGGCTCAAGCCAATTGCTTTCGGTGCTCGCCGGAACTGCTGCGGGCGGCTTTCCATCGCCAGCCTCGGACTATTATGAGCCCCCGGTCTCCCTGGACGAATTGTTGAACATCCGGGCACCGCATGTATGGATCGTACGTGTCCAGGGCGAAAGCATGCGTGATGTAGGAATCTACGATGGCGGGGTCTTGATCGTCGACCGATCGATCACGGCGAGAACCGGCCAGATCGTTCTGGCCTACGTGGATAACCAACCGCTGGTGAAACGGCTGGCCAAAGCCCCCGATGATCGTTGGCTGCTGGAATCGGCTCACCCCGACTACAAGACAATTACCCCAGAGCAGTACGGCTCGATTGAGGTGTTCGGCGTCGTCACGTGGGACTTAACCCAGCATGCGAGTTGATGAGCGTAGACCCGTCTTCGGGCTGGTCGATGTGAACGCGTTCTACTGCAGTTGCGAGCGGATATTCCGTCCCGAATTGCGGCAGCGTCCAGTCGTGGTTCTTTCGAACGCAGATGGTTGTATCGTGGCCAGGACTGCCGAGGCCAAAGCCCTCGGGCTGAAGATGGGTGACCCATACTTCAAGGTCCGCGGGTTCCTCGAACAAAACGGCGTAGCCGTGTTCAGTAGCAATTACAGCTTGTACGGCGAACTCAGTAACCGCGTAGGCCTGGCTATAGAGTCTTTGGTACCCGCTTGGGAACGGTATTCAATTGATGAACTCTTCGTACAGCTCGATGGCATCCCTGAGCCGATCATCGAAGTAGGCCGGGCAATTCAGGCCCGCGTGCTGCAGTGGACCGCCCTGCCAGTCGGCGTGGGTATTGGGCATACTAAAACACTGGCCAAAGCTGCGCAACACGCCTCAAAGGTGTGGAGGGAAAAAACAGGCGGCGTCGTTGACCTGCGCAAGCCTGAGGCGGTTGAATGGCTGCTGCGACGAATGCCGGTTGAGGACGTATGGGGGATAGGTCGCCGTATGCGCGACAACCTGGCTCGTGATGGCATCAGCACCGCGTGGGAGCTATCCCAAGCTGATGCGCGGTCAATGGGCCGTAAGTACAGCATCGTGCTAGAAAGGACCATCAGAGAGCTGCAGGGCGAATCGTGCATGGAACTGGAGCAATCAGCGCCCGCGAAGCAATCCATTTGCTCCAGCAAGATGTTTGGTCAACGCGTGCATACCCGCAAGGGACTGCAGGAAGCCCTAGCGACCTACATTCACCGTGCCGCTGAAAAGCTGCGGAAACAACGCTCCCTCTGCGGAGCTTTGCGCATCGGCATTCAGACGTCATTCCATGGCGACGGACCGAAGTACGCTAATGCAGCAACTATCATCCCAGCCTACCCAACAGATGATGTCCGCCAGCTCACCAGCTGCGCGCTCCGTGCCTTGGATGGGATCTACCGGCCGGGCTATGCATACAGCAAGGCAGAGGTCCTTCTAATGGATTTGCGCAAGCGAGGGGAGTACACGCAGGATCTGTTCACCCCCAGTCAGCCGGAGCGCACAGATGCATTGATGGCCACCATGGACAAAATCAACCGGCGCTGGGGGCATGATTGCCTGCGGACCGCTGCGGTGCCTCTGACCCCTGATTGGGGTATGCGCCGAGCACTCCTTAGTCCCAGCTACATGACCAGTTGGGAACAGTTATGGAAAGTACAATGCCGCTGAGAGCAATTGCTATTGCTGGCGTGATGTTTCTCTACCCTCGCTAGTAAGGACACACACCGTACCATTTTATTGCGCGGACAAAAAACCCGGCCACGTGGCCGGGTGGGTATTGCGTTGGTCTGGACCCCGCCACACCGCACGTTGCCGGCGTAGACGGGAGATGGAGTCAATAACCGTGACGTTTAATGAATCCGGTTACGGATTCTATAGTGGGTTGAGCCAGCTGATGGTATGCAAGAAATTCAAACCCTTCTAACTCCGTGTCCCATTGTGCCAACTGATCGGAATCGAACGACCAGCGCTTGCCACCGTAGGAGAATTCCGTCCAACCATCGGTCTCCTGAATTTCAGAGCGAGAATCCGTGGCAGACGTCTGTTGGCCGCTGATAGCAACCGCTTCAATCACCTCATAACTACTTCGGCATTCATCCAGTTCTTTCTGCGTCATAATGGCGTCACGTACTTTGTCACCACACTGGTAGGTCACTTTGTATTGCATATGGAAATTCCTGTTTAGACGGCGCGACGGAAGCGTACAAGCTGCACAGGCAAATAGCCCAAGCGGTAGCTGTCACCAAACAATGACGTACCCATGAAACCACCACGCTTGATGTCCGAATTGCAAACAGTGCGTAGTTCGCCGTTATGGAAAACTGTGTCTCCAGAGCGGATCATGTTGATGTGAGTATTAATAGTGTCGTAGCTGGTCATGGCGCCTGCCTTTTGGTGGACCGTTCGTTAATGGGAAACAAGAGCCTGGTCAGATAGCGGCTCGTCGAGCCTCAGACATCCAAAGATTTCGAATGCATTTACAGTCAATTGCTTTGTCGTGCTCACCCTGTTTTTTCAATAGAATTAGTACTCGATTCACACGACGGGCATGCTTTACGAAGTTGCTCACATAAGCTTTCATCTTTGCTCCCCTTACAAGCGCTACGCTTAATTCACTTCGGTCAAATCGAAATTCACACCGCCCTCATGGAGCAAGTGAAATACTTCGCAATATCGGTCGTTTACTTCCGCATGAGTCTTACCGAAATTCGCCGCCAACTTACATTTGATGCGTGCCGTTCTTAAGGGACCTTGAACTTTTGAAGCTGGAAGCTCTTCAAGTGCTTGGCCCAGCGAGTCAGCAGCGGCTTTACGATATGACAAAGTTTCTACTTCGTTTGAGAAGACACTTAATGCATCGTGACTCAGAGGGAGTGGCTCAAAATGCTCGCGAACCGAACGGGGTACGTGCTCCATTATCCTGGGATAACGATCTCCGATTAGACCTTGCTCTTTAAGAACGGATTGAACATGCATTTTCTCAGGAATGGTGCAGCTGGTTTTAATCGCAATGAAACCGGTCATGGCATACCTCGATGTTGTCCTAATGCCATGAGATGAGTCACACCCAGCATGAAGATCAGCCTCTCGCCCTAATACTGGAGAATGCAGGATCGGCTTTACCCGTTTGCGCGGCCCCAGAATCACCCCATAAAAAAACCCGGCCAGGCCGGGTTCAAGGTTGGTGATGACTTATGCCGCAGAGGCTACCCGACGCACCGGGAGCAAGCCGCGTGAATACGGCATGCCGACAAATACTGGATTTTCTACAAGCTGGCGCCAGGTAGTCGCGTCATCGGCCAAGAATTGGTCATCAGCACGCATCTTCTCGCCTGGCGTGAGCAGGCGATACCCAGTTGCCCGGATTCGATCAGCACAGGCAGACAGTGCTGCAAGCACATCGGCAAGACGGACAAATTCACCGTCCTCAGCTTGAAATTTTTCAAGCGCTGCAATGTACGCCGGCAGCTCATCCAGCTGGCCCCTCAACGAAATGCATTCGGCCGCGAGTTCGTTGGCACTTAATGCACCAGGCTCGTTGCGCTGTAAGGCCCCTATCGTGATCAGAGCCTCACGGAACTGGTCAACGTAATGCTCAGTGCTGGTCGCCGGGAATTTGTTCAAGAGGCACTCGTCGTCGATAGGGCCGCCTGCTTCCCCGTCCTCTTCCGACGATTCCCCGGGAACCATGAAGAATGCGTGCTCCACTGCACCCAGGTAGTCCGCGAAGCGCTTGATGTTACCCAGATTCGTCAGCAGCACACCCAAAGGGTGCCCATGGTGCAGGCCGATGACGTCGTATATGCGAGCCATGTCGCGCTGCTCTACTGTCGGCATGGCGGGAGCCCTCAGATATACCTCTCCACCGCCCTCCTCGTCCGTGATTTTGCCGTGGGCAATCAGCAGGACCTGGCCTGCTTGCTCCAGCGCTGCGATGCCGCCCTCCAGTAGCCATTCAAGCTGAAGGCCTTCCACATCGTCTGCACGGGTCACAGCGACAGCTTCAACCCGCACAGCATTGTCGCGGCACTGAGCACCTGAACCAATCTCCAGGAGCTGCTCACCTTGTTCGGTGACCTGCCAAAGGGCCGGGCTTCGCTGTACTCGCTTGAGCAAGCCCAGTTGGGTGAGAACATCAAACCACGGGGTTCCGATGTCCGCGTCCTGTCCATCGCTGGCGCATTCTTCGAAACGCTGCAACTTACGGATGACCAGGTAAGCGAAGGGTGGCAGGCTTGCGTGCTGTTCAGGGGTGCTCATGCTGCTGCCACCTCGATCGGTTGTGTAAGCGCTTGCTGAACTGTCTGGACGATGCGAAGCAGGTACATGTAGTCCGGGTTAGGCTCGGTAGCTCGATCGACGGGGTAATGCCATTCATCACCGAACAGAAGGGATAGGAGATCGGAATGACTCCAGCAGTCCCGCAACGACTCAACATCGCGGAGTTCGTCGAGCCGCCGGTACAGCGAACGAGCCTCTTCAGCGTCGAGATACCCCAGCTCCCAATCGGTACCGCTGCGCTCCCGCCGGCGATCGATGATGCACCTTGCAGAGAGCTGCTTGAGCGCCTTTGCGCTGAAACGGGTGCTACTCAGGCCTCGGTTTAGGCAATTCAGGATGTACTCATCACCACACTTTGCAACGAATTCAGTCACCGTCCTTGAACCCATGCCACCCCAGTAGGCAGTCCAACTCTCCCCTGCGCAAAGAATGGTGAGGTTACCCTGACAGCTGACACTATCTGGGCCGTCATCACGTGGAGACACACGGCTGCCGAGGTCCTCCAGAAAGACGGTGATCGGGTCAAGGTTTACACCTCCCCTGATGACAAGCTTTGTCACCACAGAACGCTCTACAGCTAAGCTCATGGCTGATGATCCATCGGCACTTTGATTCACCCCCATACAACTCTCCCTTATTTAGATTCATAACGCGTATACATAATCTATATGGAGATGCTCTGATTGCCTAGGCCCAACTGAGCCATGCTGGTTGTCTGTTTTTAGAGCCACGCTCTGGTCTGGTGTACTGCCAGAGCCCCGACTGGGCGGGCTGGTGGTGCACTGGATTCCGAGGTCCTGCGCAAGATCAATCGTGTAGTGGCGTTCTTGTTCCGTGGCTACGCCATCAGCCGCTCGGCCACTGCCCGACCCTCGGCCGTCAGGTGATACCAGGTGCCAATACGCAGAAACGCCGGCTCCCAGCGCAAGTAGCCTCGCTCGCTCAGGCGCTCGGCGACCGCAATGCGCACCGACTGACCATCCGGCCCGCCGATGATCAGCTCACCGCCAGAGTCGACGGCCAGACGCAGGGCTTTGATCTGCGCAGGGGTCAGGGGCGATTGGGTACTGGTAGCCATGGGGGCATTCCTCGGTATCGGGGGGTAGGGTTCGCTTACACGACGTCGATCGGGCCAAAGTCGCTCGGCTCGCCCAGCTGATGCTGCACATTCATCGCCAAATAGCCGGCCAGCGCTTCCGCTGCCTGGCGACGCGCCATGATCAAGCGCCCGCCTTCTTCCGGCTCGACGCCCTCCAACGAACTCAGGTATGCATATCGCGCCTGACGGTAAACATTCAGCTGCTGCAGGGCGTAGCCGTCCAAGGTGAAGGTCAGCGGCTCAGTCAACAGGGCCGGAGGCTCGGTACGGATGTACTTGCGTGATTTGGCCATGGGTGATTCCTTGGATGATCAGGGGGTGGGTTCAGGCGTCACACGCAGCGCTCGGTGGTTACGGACGCAAATGCTGCAGGCGCTTTCTGGCGGTCAGCGCCAGTTCCAGCTTGAGGTCGGGCAGGTCATCTTCATCGATCCTCCCGGCCGAGCAGCAATCAGTGATGAGGTCGTCGGCCAAGCGCGCCCGCCCCTCCAGCTCACGCTCATCTACGGCCTGAGCAACGGCCTTGATAGCCTGGCGAATGGCGCCCAAGGCCGCGTCACGGTTGTGGGGAACATTGAGACTCATCGTGGCACCCTCGATCACAAATGGAGGCGGGCCCGTAAAATCGCACCTGGCACTACGGACTATAGGCCCAGTTTACTGCAAAGCCCGCGACTGGGGGGGCTGTGGGAACGGCGGCGGTTTGCTATCAAATGGGAAGTTCTATTGGTGTCAGCAGCCGCAGATGGCACCAGGCGATGGCGGTTACAGGCCGATAGGTTTAGCTCGGCTTTGGTCGCCCCGGCGAGCCGATGCTTGGCTGGGAGACGTAGCGTGATCTGGGAGGAATAGCCGCATTGGGGTGGACTGTCCTGTGTGGGTATGGCTGCTCTGTGGCTCAGGCTATCTCAGCCCAGCGGCTGGCTGGGGTTGGGCGGTGCTTTATTCCTTTAGTCAGCGCTTCGCACGTCCAGCTGCCCTGCACGGGCCGCACCGAGGTCAATCCCCAAGATTCGTGATGCGTCGAGAATCGCCTGTTCGGCATGGCAGGCATCAGACATTTGGACGGGCCGATCTCCACCTTCAAGCGGCAGCCCTGCGGCCTGCCGAATCATCTTGATGGCAAAGCGCAGGCTGGCAGCGCCACTTTTCAGGCTGTCAAAAGGTACGGTGAATTGCTTGCTCGGGGCGTGGTAATTCATCGGTGTTGTCCCTGCTATTCAGGCTTGTTGGTCTGAGATTCGATAGAGTCCAGGAATGCGCGAGCGCCGGGCGATGGGGTTTCAATACCTTCCATGAGCTTGAATCGAGCCAGCGACTCAGGGGTAACACCAAAGCTTGGCGGCTGACAAAGCATGACAGTCTCAAAGGGCTTGAATTGGCTGTGGTCGTAGGGCTTTACGGCATTGGCCAAGCAGAACTCGTCCATGACAAAAAATGCAGCACCCGCCTTTTTGCCTTTGAAGAAGCACCCCCGTGGCAGTCGGTCGTTCGGCCGCAGCCGCTGACGCCATTCATCGAAGGCGGAGGTTTTCTTGATATGGCGTAGCCTCTCATGTGCAGCGGCAGTCAGTTCCTGCTTAACGGTGATGGATTGCATGGTTATCCTTCTGCGCCATGGCGCAGAGCTTCGTTATCAGCCTTGAGTTGATCAATCTCTGCAAGCAGGGCCAGGATGGCAGGCGCATTGGCTGCGGCGTAATATTCGGCCAGCTTTTGCGCATCTTCTTCTGCATCCCACTGCGCAGTGTTTACCGTCAACACCTGTGACTTGTCGTCATCCACGCTGACCTGGCCAACACACCAATTGCCCGTTACTTCCTCGCCATCTTCGCTCCCTTCCGGCCAGCACCCAGTCATGCAATCCCAGCCTTTTGTCGCTTCGGCCAGCGCCCTGAGTTTAGCTTTATCGACGATCACGGTTTGCTCCATTTTTCGATGATTTTTAGGCAGCGCTTACAGGTCACCTGATCCTTATACTGCGTCAGTTGCGCATCGCCGACTTCGGTGCCGCACATCAACTCCTCTGGTATGTCTTGGTCAGCCTCTGTGCCGCCGTCCCACTCGTTGTAATGCAGCTTCAGCTTGCTCATGGCTCGTTTTTCCTAAACACGTGGCTTTGACATCAGTGCCAATAGCGGATGCCCTTCGCTGGCACCGCAGGACGATCGTCAAGCCGAACGCTGAATGTCATTCACTGGATTTTTCTTGTTGTGGAACCTGCTGAGCAGGTTGAGGCTGATAAGCCTCGTTCTGCCATTTTTGCACCATCTGAGCCGAGTCGCCCCAGAGCCACATAACACCCACTACCAGCGGGAGCAGCAAGGTTGCCCTCAGCTGCTTATGGAAAAGGATTACATCAAGCATCATGCCGAGGCCCAAAGCGAAAGCGGCAATAGCCCAAACGCGGTCAACGAAAAAATCTATTACTGCCATTCCAATGCATCTCCACTTGCCCGATTTTCGCGGGCGCCAAAATTGATTCGTTTTCTGTTTTCTCGTCACCGGAAACGACGATACAGGGGAAATCGGTTGGACCAGTCTCAGAGCGACTTAGCCAGCCCCTGTTCATCATGTCTGGCCTTTACGTGGTCGCTCATGCGATCCGCCTGTTCATTCGCTGGGTCATAGTCTTCATGGTCCAGCGCCTTTGAAACGTAGTCCCACATGGAATGGAAAAGCGCATGCTCCGCCTCAGGTCTCCGAAGCGCTGGAGAGGCCGATCCCATGATTTTCCGTACCAACACAGCGGCTTTGCAGAAATCGCCTGCGGTAGCGGCCTCAAGGCGAGCTTCCCAAAAGCGCTAATTGGTCCAGTTGAGCCTCGCCAAAGCAATACGAGAATTACTAACACGTATGTATAATACCAGAAAGGTAAATTAAGCACCTCCCAGGATCGCCGGGGAGGCTGTGCTGACTTAGCCGCAGGGGCGACGACGACACGACCGACGAAGACCAATGCATTGTTAGGTCCCGTGTACCACCTAGTTCAGCGTCGTCGAAAAAAAAGGCCACCTCGTGAGAGGTAGCCTTCGTTGGGTTAAGCAAAAAGATCCGGGACCGTCGAGTTTTGAATGGCTGACTTAACCTTCATCGACTCCAGGATCTGTTCGTGCTCGGCGTTGCTGATCGAATGATGCCGTATGTAGGAACGCAGATCGGTACCGGCCAGATCGCGCTCCATGCGTTGCCAGAATTGCGCTCGGCGGGCCATTGCGTCGTACTCAGCAGCCTTGCCCTTAGCCAATTTGATCATGCCTTTGTTCAGGTAGAACTTGGCGCTGTCAGTCGGCGCCAGGTTTTTTGCCAAGGCATAGAACGCCTCATCGAACTCGCCTACGAAGCAAATTGCATCTGCCGGGTCGACTTCCATTTCGTCTGCTTCTTCGTAGTAGACGATGTTGCGATCCTTGCCCTCAAAGCGGTCACGGATCGTGCGCATGGCCGGACGTTCAGGGTATCGGTGCTTGTTGGTGGCTGCGAGGTAAGCGTCCTGCAAGCCCATCTCCTGCGCAGGGCTCTGCCAGTCATCGAACTTGAACCAACGCTGTTCTGGGATAACGCCTTTCTCCGTGGGTGCGACATCATCGATCAGGTAGCGCTTCCCTAATACCCGGATCTCATACCACTCCGACAAAGCAGGGAAGGCATGGTCGAAGCCGTAGCTCAGTGACCAGGCGAAGTCGATGGCCAGCAGGTTCTTCGGTGTGATGAATTGGAAGGTGCTCCCACGAAGGGTTTCGTTGGACTCCGTCTTTTCCAGTTCGCCGCGGAACATCCGCGCATCGTGCTCCTCTGCCCGCTCTTCCTCCAGCACATCCAGAGTCAGCAGGTACCGCAACAGCTCACGGCGCATCTCTGCGTTGTACGCTGTTCCTGTGACGTTGATGTAGCCGGCGTCCGAGGTTGTACGCCCGATCCAGTCTCGACGCCCCATGTCCCAGCGGGTGTTGATGAGATGGTTTCGGAAGCGGTTTATCCCGGCCATGTGCCCGTGTTTTTCGGGCGCAGACGCAATCATCGCCTCCATGGACTTGTCGCGTTCGCCGGTGACAGTGCACCAGGCACAGCCAAAACGTGACCCACACGCCGCCTTGTTACCACCGTCGCCGGTGATGATCGCGCACGTGCCTTCATTGGCTTCCTTGTAGAGCTCCAGGCACCAGTCGAAGTTGTCGACGAATGTCCGATAAGGACCACCGCGCTTCGCCTCGCAGGCCATGAGGAACTCCCACACCTCCTCCATCTCCCAGTCGGCGATGATCGAGCAGTTATACGAGCCATGCTCATTCAGCACCAGCCGCCCGGCCTCCTCCTCGCCTCGTTCTCGCATGTTGGCGGCACGGGTTTACACCTCAGCCCTGACATGATGAGGGGTTTGAGGATTTAGAGGCCGAGAGTTTCCTTGCGCGTCTCGGCCATCGATCCAATCAGCAGGTTCAGGGCAGAACATTCCTCGGCACTTACCAGGGTAGGATGGAGGGTACGCACGCGGTCATACAGCGCCGAACGCTGCTCAATCACTGCCATGTAGTCAGGTGCCTGGCCGAGAGCTGCGATTGCCTGATGCAGCGCGATCAGGTCCGCCAAGCGGGAACGCTCAAAGCTGTCAGGCGCAGCGGGATGATTATTAGACTGCATATATTCTCCTGCCTAATCATGGAGCCGTACTCTGGGCTTGTGTTGAAGCGGGGGAATTTCGTTATTCGGTCGGATTTACGACCAGCTCTACACCGCCATCCCATTCTGCCATCACCTCTGCACCACACCCAGAGCACACCGTCGACACTTCGGGTGCAGTCTCTTCTAGCTGGAGCTTGCCGTCATTGCCGCACTGAGCGCAGTGATATACATACAGGACAGTCAGCGTGGTGGTCATGGTCTGATTCTCCTAGTTGAATTACGCGTATACGCCAAAGATGCCGGTAACCAGCAAAAGCCACCAAATACCGCCGTATAACGCGAGTCGACTCTTTATGGCAAGTTGCGCATTCCGGTTACCGCCCGACCTGTATCTCGCAGCGACACTTTGGGGCCAAGGCTATGACCCCGAAGACATTGATAAAAAACCAGCTCTGGTCGGTGCCACCATGTGCCGCTGAGTATGCAGCGAGCTTGCTGACGAACCACGCCACAGCACCAAGCCAAGCCGCCCATGCGTAAAACCGCAAGGCACCTTTTTGAGCTACCTCCAATTTCGCTTCTCCTGAATGGACCAATGCGAGATGCCCCCTGGTAATTGGACGTGAAAGACGCCCTGCTTCTACAGCCCTGGCCCAGCATGCTGAGCTTGAGCGTGACTCTCCTACATCAGACTTCGGTGCTGCCGAGCCACTGGCCACCAAGGTAGCCATCGGCGCCGTCCCGGGTAACAGCTTCCTGCTCCCGGGCAACAGCCGACAGCTGCTCATGCGTCCAGCCGGATGCCGGGGCTGTCACCTTTGCCAGCACGTTGCCGGCGAGAGAACGGATTTCTAAGTCCAGGTGCTTCCCAGTGGTAAACAAATCCGGCTCTCCTGGCAGCTGATCTGTAATGAAATTCAACATGTCGGTTTCCTTTCGTTGGGGAGGTTCAGGAATCGCAGCTGAAACGGGGCTGGGCTTGGGCATACCTAGGCGGTTCTCTATGATTCTAAGCTGCCAGCCAAAAGTGAAAGCAGATTGTCTTTTTCGGCAATGTCGCTCGGCTGCGATTTGACGATTTTCTTCAGGGCTGCGCGATGCGCGAGCGATCTGCAAACCACTTCTTGAGCATGTTTCTTCGTGTTGCTCAAAACAACTTCACGCCGAAGCGCTTCACGGCCCCGCGCCCAGCAGGCAAGCCGATGTGCCCAGTTCCGGTAATGCGTCATCACCAAGGCCATCTTGTATGCAGCTACTGCGTTGCTAACCTCGCCTTCGACTGGATCGGTGGTGGTGTCATCCGCTTGTAACCAAGGCATACAGATTCCTACCGCTTCCGATTGAGCAGAATGACAGTGGCAGAAAGCTTCTCCATCAGTACGACCGTCATGCTCAAAGCCTCGGTCATGTCAGGGACGTTGAAGCACGTGTTACCAGCAAGGTTGTCAAAGTCGTACTCAGTGACATCAACACCGCCAATCCCGAAGGTAAGCGACACGTCACCGCCTTCTGCCCCTTTCATATCAACAGAAAGATACTCGTCACCGCGAAGGCGATAGGGCCATACAAGGGCTTCAATCTGGCCCTGCATATCAGCTCTGGCCAGCGCTGCAAGCTCTGTAGCCCAGCGATCAACCTCGGGAAGAAAGGTGCACCAGCTTGGGCCTACGTCGCTCAGTACATTGGTATTTGGCATGCAGCGTTCCTGATTATGTCCTGGGCTCGAACATCGCCCCTTCTAATGCCGCTGCCCAGCTCGATGGCTGGGCTTGGCGTGTACTTGGGCAGCGTTTTCCTCAACCTTCGTTGTGTCTGGTGAGGGCCACAGCTTTAGCCGTATCGAACATGCGTAGCAATCACGCCGGCTACAGCAACAGCCAATACCAAAAAGAGTATGGTAAGGGGTAGCCAAGAGCCATTAGGGTTTAGCCGTATACGTGTATGCTTCATCGGGGTCTCCTCGAACTTAGTACGGGTAGCCCCGTACCAAGGAGCTGATATTAGAGTTTTTCTTCAGCTTTCTTAAACTCGTCCAGTTTGAGTCGAGCAGCTGCGTAGAAGCACAGAGCGCAAAGGGCCCCCGTGCCACCCGCAAAAACTGCAAGTGACTCGATCGCCGCGAATGGAGTGCCGGCCAGGGGATGGAACGCCTTAGCAATCACTGCCATGCCTCCGGAAGTCAGGAGTATCCACGGCGCGATCCGACAGATCGTAGTCAGGCCGGCCTTGTGCTGTTCAATAGCCGCCTTTTGCTCAGATTCGATGACCCTTGCTGCAGCCACGTTGACATCGAGCTGCAGGCCCCAAGCATGCTGGAGGACAGAGCAATTGTCCTCGGCAACCTTCGCTGCGATCTCGCAGGGGATCCGACCCTTACTTGCTACAGCTTCCACGACCGCCTGCTTCCAATTGGCGAACTCATTCATCGGTAAATTCCTTCAACGGGTGTTGACGCCAAGTCGATCAGTCTCTCGACATCAGCAAGCGCGGTGTATGTTGCGCATGATGCTCGTAACTGAATCGTAACACGTACGCGTAATACTGGTAAATGAAGACACTATGATGCAAACGTATCGCGTGAGGAGAGAGCTGCTTTTTCACTGATAGCTGCTCGCACAAACAGTTGACCGCCCGCCAAGGCCCCAGTCCGGGTAACCAGAGCAGGCCAAACATAAAAAACCCCAGCCTTGGCCGGGGTGGGTGATGCGTTTACTGAAAGCTGATCACACAACAGGGGTACTCGTCAGAGCTGCGTGCGGTGATGGCTAACCGGAAAAGACCCTGAACATCTGTCAGCCGGGGTTTTCCCTTGATCGAGACCAGGACCAGCAGCCGCGGGCTCACTGGCGAGCAGCCAGTTCAGCGGCCCGTGCGGCGGGAGAAGGCGTTTCTTTGATCAGGCGGGCAAGGAAAGCGGTATAACTGGCCTGCTCGTTGATGTGCATGATGTGCTCAATGAAGTCTTTTCGCTTCCGCTCCAACCACTGCTCAGCAGCGACAGGCTCGCAAGGAAGGCGCTGCGTGTAGATCACGTAGTCGTCGAGAGCAACCTGTTGTGGCCAGGTCAGTTCGGATACGTTGAGGTTGTGCATGTGGCATCTCCAGGAGGATGTAGGCTTCGTACCTAGGAGATGCTCAACAGCGAGTATGAAGGCAGCAGCACATGACTGCGCTGGACCTCCCCTTACCCGCTTACGTCGTCATCACTCATCATCGTCGAAGTTGTACATGCCCGGCGCCAGGTTCTCGAAACGGGTGTACTTGCCAATGAACGCCAGCCGGACAAAGCCGATCGGACCGTTACGCTGCTTGCCGATGATGATCTCCGCCACGCCCTTGTGCTCGGTCTCGGGGTGATACACCTCATCCCGGTACACGAACATGATCACGTCGGCGTCCTGCTCGATCGCACCGGATTCACGCAAGTCGGAGTTCACCGGGCGCTTGTTCGGGCGCTGCTCCAGGGAGCGGTTCAGCTGCGACAGGGCGATGACAGGGCAGTTGAATTCCTTGGCCAGCGCCTTGAGGGAACGGGAGATCTCGGAAATCTCATTGGTCCTGTTGTCGCCGGCAGAGCCCGGGATCTGCATCAGCTGCAGGTAGTCAACCATGATCATGCCAATCTCGCCGTGCTCACGGGCCAGGCGGCGTGTGCGTGCTCGCATTTCCGAGGGGCTGATGCCGGCGGTGTCGTCGATGAACAGCTTGCGGTTGTTGAGCAGGTTCACCGCGGAAGTCAGTCGCGGCCAGTCATCATCGTCCAGCTGGCCAGATCGCACCTTGGTCTGGTCGATGCGGCCGAGCGACGACAGCATACGCATGATCAGCGATTCACCTGGCATTTCGAGCGAGAACACCAGCACCGCCTTCTCGGACCGCAGCACAGCGTTCTCCACCAGGTTCATGGCGAAGGTGGTCTTGCCCATCGATGGCCGGCCGGCCACGATAATCAGGTCGGCCGCCTGAAGGCCGCTGGTCTTCTCATCTAGGTCGGTGAAGCCGGTCGACACACCGGTGATGTCGCTGTCGGAGTTGAACAGCGTGTCGATGCGGTCGATGGCCATGGTCAACAGGTCTTTGACACCTACCGGGCCGCCAGTTTTCGGCCGGGCTTCAGCGATCTGGAAAATCTGCCGTTCGGCCTCGTCCAGGATCTCCGCAGCATTCCGCCCTTCCGGATTGAAAGCACTGTCTGCGATGTCCGTGCTGATGCTGATCAGCTGGCGCAGGGTCGCCCGCTCCCGGATGATCGCAGCGTAGGCCTTGATGTTGGCCACCGACGGAGTGTTCTTGGCCAGCTCCGCCAAATAGGCCAGCCCGCCGACCTGGCTACTCAGACCCTCCTTGTCCAGACGCTCGTGCAGCGTGACGATGTCGAAAGGCTCGTTCAGGTCCGCCAGCTTGGCGATGGCGCGGAAAATCAGCCGGTGATCATGCCGGTAGAAATCGCCGTCGGACACCTGATCGAGCACGCGCTCCCAGGCGTTGTTATCGAGCATGAGACCACCGAGCACGGACTGCTCAGCCTCGATCGAGTGCGGTGGCACCTTCAGCGAGGATGTCTGTAGGTCGAGCTGCTCTGGTGCGTAATCGTCGTTCATGTGCATCTGATTCCGTCAGTTGGGGGCGCTATCGAGTGGAGTGGTAACAGGAGGCTTCACGGGGGCTTTCTCACGCCTTTTCGGCGCCGCCCCCTGCCCTTCCCCTCAACCTTCTTCGCAGCCCCTTCTACGAGCTTCTGGACAGGCATACGGCCAAGTCGCGGATTGGGGTCAATTCTCTCAACCCCCATTTCTTGATCGGTGAAGTCGTGGGTACCCGGCTCCAAATTGACGAAGCGTGTGTATCGCCCCTCGAAGCCGAGCCGGACGAAACCGGTGGGGCCTTCTCGCTGCTTGCCGATGATGATCTCGGCGGTGCCAGCAAACCGGGAGTCGGGGTTGTACACCTCATCCCGGTACACAAACATGATCACATCAGCGTCTTGCTCGATGGCGCCGGACTCGCGCAGATCGGAGTTCACCGGGCGCTTATCCTTGCGCTGTTCCACCGAGCGATTGAGCTGCGAGAGAGCAATCACGGGGCAATCAAATTCCTTGGCCAAAGCCTTGAGTGACCTGGAGATGGCCGAAATCTCGTTGGTCCGGTTGAGACCGCCGTATCCGGGGATCTGCATCAGTTGCAGGTAATCCACCATGATCAGGCCTATCTCGCCGTGCACACGCCGAAGCCTCCGCGTGCGGCTACGCATCTCCGAAGGGCTCAGCGCCGGCGTGTCGTCAATGAAGAAGCGATCGTTCTTGTTGAGCGCGTTGGCAGCCTTGGTCAGCTTGGTCCAGTCCTCGTTCAACAGCTTCCCGGATCGGACTCGCGACTGGTCAATGCTACCCATCGAGGAGAGCATGCGCGTTAGCAGGGCATCGCCAGGCATCTCCATGGAGTAGACCACGACCACTTTTTCCGACCGCAGAACGGCCTCTTCCACAATGTTCATGGCAAAAGTGGTTTTGCCCATGGATGGCCGGCCGGCCACGATGACCAGGTCAGCAGGACGCAACAGGCTCAGTTTGCTATCGAGGTCGACGAAACCTGTCGATTGGCCCAGCGACTCAAGCCCTGACTCATGGGCGGTTTCGATCTTCTCGACGGCCTTCCTGAGCAGGGTTTCGATGCCAACCGGACCGCCCTCCTTCGGCCGTTGACCGGCCACAGACAGCATTTTCGCTTCGGCATCATGCACCAGATCTTCGGCGGAGCGGCCGGCTGGAGAGTTGGCGCTCTGCTCGATCTCCTCGCACACACCGATGATCTTCCGGAACTGCGAACGCTCGCTGACTACGCGAGCAAAGGACGCGATGTTGGCGACGGACGGGGTGTTATCGGAAAGCTCTTTCAGATAGGCCAAGCCACCTGCATTGGAGAGCTCACCTGCACGCTCTAAGGCCTCCTGTGCCGTGACGACATCAAGCGCCTGCCCCTCTTCAAGCAGCCTGGCAATAGCCTTGAAAATGAGCCTATGGTCAGCGCGGAAAAAATCAGATACGACGACCAGGTCAGAGACTCGGACCCAGGCACGCGGGTCATTCAGCAATCCGCCTAGAATGGCCTGCTCGGCTTCAACAGAATGCGGCAGCTCCCGGTTAGGGGGCTGTTCGTATTCAGCTGCTAGATGGATATGGTCGTTCAAGCCTCAGGCCTTACTGGTGAAAATGCTGGGTTGGATCAAGCCGCCAGCGGCAATGAGCCCCTATTGGAGGTCCTGGTCTGCGGCTGACAGCTGGGTTTCGGTCACGATGTTCGTTGTTTGGGGGCCTAGAACGCAACTACCACGCGCTGGGTGGCCGGCCGGATCAGAACGTAACTTCGATCATGGTTGCCCGGCCGGAGCGGGTTTGAAAGTCGCAAAGGCCCAGCTGCACGAGCCGCGGCTGCCGATGAGCGATGCAAGTAGCGACTTGGGCGCGAAATGCCGCCAACTCAAGCGGGAGCACTGCTCGACCAGTAGCGGCCTGGATCTTATCGCGGAATTCCTGCAACGCCGCCTCCAGGCAAGCATCATTGCCGGCCTGGCCTGAAGTTTCGGCACTCGGTGTTGGGATCGACATTCAAACTCTCCAGGATGGGGCCATGACAACGCCTGAGCTGACATGCACAGTCGCGGATAACGGCCGAAAGGCCGTAACACGTAACTATAATCCTGAAAGATTTACTGAATGTCAAACGACATGGAGGGTCAGTGGGGCGAAGTGTAAAGCACTGAATATCCTATGATTTCAGCGAAACCATGAGACCTTCATGACTGCCGAAAATACAGAACAAGGGAGGGTCAATAGCTCTTACGCCAATTCGCCATCGAGCTCTTTTGCATGGCTGCCCAGCAGCTCCTGGATGTCCGCAGTTATGCCGGTCTCGGTCTCGAAGGTAGCCGCGGGCACGACCCAACTGTACTGGGGCCCTGCCAGCAGCCGTGCTGTCTCTTTGTTCGACAGGGTTGATCGCCAGCGCAAGATCAAGTACTCCTCGACTTCCTTTCTCCCAAACGGGATTGCGCAGAAGGACAGCTCGTAGTTGCTCGAATATGTGCTGACCAAGCCCTTTTTGTCGCTGGCGCAAAGGCCAAACAAAGCGCAGGTTTTTTTGGCGAATGAATGATTTTTAAAATTCGTTAGGTCTCTCATCCTGGCGCGAAGTGCCGAACTCTCACCCACGTACACTGGGGTTTTTCCCTTCCAAATCACGTAGACCCCTGCGTCACGTGTGATGTCCTTTTTCCAGCTGGTGTCGCCAGCCAGTACACGCCGAGGTGCAGCGATGATCGCAGCCTCGTAGTGACGGAGTAACTTCTGGGTATTCAAGTGTCTCAGCTCCTGGTGCCGCTCTCTTGGGGGCCCAGCATCCTCAGCCGGCAACCCCGCCGAATACTGACTGAAAAGGGCGCGAGATTCACTACCGATTCGGCCCCCTCCCCGCCCATCGAGCGCTCAGGCCCCGAGGTCAGCTCATTTTAATTTCGTTCCGACTACGACTTCTCTTTTGACGCCACTTTCGGAGCACAGAAAATACATCACAAACCATCCCATGCCAGATCAAACACATGACTGTCAGCACGAAATAGTCCGACGGTCCCTCTAAGACCGCCAAACTTTGTGGGTAGAACGACTCAGCCGAATTGAAAATCTTGCCAATACCTGAAACCAGTAGCAAAAGCACTACTAACACTGCTGCGGAGCGTAATAGGCTCAAAATAGTTAGCAAAACAAACATCGTCAGCGCTTTGAGCGTGACGATAGTGAAGAAGCGGGGACGCTCACAGACACCGAGCCAGTTTGTCTTCCACCCAGGTGCATCATTTTTGAGTTTTCTTTTCATATTGACTCATCCTTCGCTTGGGAGGGTCCCGCATCTGCGCGACCAGCGTCACAGCATTCCTGGCCATCTACGCCTGAGGCTGCTGCCCGCTTTTTCTTGAATCCAAACCCATGCCCTGTAGCTAGGTGTACAAACGGCAGTGCTGCCCAGTACCCAACCACAAACGATGCAGCCTTTGCGGTGAGGCCGGGCAACGTATATGCGAACGAGCTCGCTGTAAAAGCTGCGATGCAGACGGTGCCAACTACATAGTTGCGACGAATCTGATTTGTGGTGGGCTGCCGGCAGGGCGTAATCATGGTGCCGCCCCCTCGAACGCTGCAGACTGACGATCAACTAGCGCGCAGCGCTCCTTGACCCTGTCCAGATCCCTAACCCGGATTTCCTGCGCGCTTCGGTTGGCATTCACCAGCAGCCGAGTCGCGCATTTTGAATCCATGGTCACCGCCTGAATTTCTTCAGGCGTCGCAGAGGAGTATCCAGTTCTCAGGTTGCTCAAACCAAGGCCTTTGTAGGCCATCGGCCCACCAACCAGGGCGAGCAACGCTACTCCCCAGTAAATCGTTCGTTTTCGAATCCTATTTTCTGTAGTCGCCACGGATCACCCCACATGGATTTCTGTCCGGAGAGAAAATACCACATAACGCGTACAGATAAGACACCAGTATTGATATGATCCTGCGTCCTGGCCGCTAGGCCTTAGACAAAAGGACACCAAAGAGAAATGAAATGGGACGACATGAACAAGCGGCAACAGTGGTGGATTACCGGCTTTGTGGCTTTTAAGCTCTGGAACCAGTGGCACCTCGTGATGATTTGCGCATTGGCAACGATAGCTGCGTTCTACTACCCAATGGTTCAAATCCGGGAGATGTACGGGAACATCGCGTCAGCAATTTTTTACGCCGCAGCCTATTTTCTCTGCGCCAAGCACATCGGCTTTTGGATCATCAACCCCATTTGCGGACTGATCAGCCTCAAGGCCGTAAAGCGAGCGTACGGCCCCCTCACCCGCCGCAATGTTCGGGACTGGGTCGTAGACTGGTGCTACCAGCCGGCCGGGTTCGCTGAAGGTTCACCACTGGACATTGCACAGCTCGCCCGTGCAAACGGAGAAGGCAAGTAAACACGGATCGGTTTACCCGCTCGGTCTCGACTCCCAGACTAATCGAGACCGAGCTTTATGAAGCTCATCACTATTCAAGCGGCTGCCACACATTCTCGCAGGCGCCCCGGCTCGCCCACTCTGCAACCAAGGGACGTCGGTCAATCATCGTCCTTGGCAAGGCCATATTCGCTATGCGCAGGGCCGGGACCCCCGCTAATGTCGTACAGCTCCTCTACCGTGAAGATTTGGCCCTTATCCCCGAACAGCTCATCATCACGATTGCGCGTAACTGCTGCGCCCGTCTGCGATTTGGAGCACCACACCGCAATATCACGGATGAAAAAACCCGCAGAGATAACGCCGAAGATCAGGAATGTGAACAGGACGCCCTTCGTCACGAGCACCAGTGCTCCTACGGCCAGGAACGCCAGCAGCCCTTTCGGAACAGTGTGATCAGGATCTCGGAGATGGCTCAGGCTGCAGCCAAAAGACAACATCACGAGTGCCCCGGCGAGAGCCACGCCGATTTCCGCTTCTGCACTCCTGTCGATAGTCCCCCAGACACCCGCTCCTACGGCCCCTGCAATTGCGGCCAGATGGCGCACCAGCGCCAGCGGAGTGCGACGAATCCTATCCTCAATAGCCCAAAGAGCGCGTGTTGGCGCCATCATCTGCGGTGCCCGGACCATACCGGCAAGTCTATCCACTGCGGCCACCATCTTGCGGACTGTCGTCTGACTCACCACCGGCATGGCAGCGAGATCCTGGATCAGCTGCACGCAACGTTTGAACTCTGGCCCTGCCCGTTTAACCGAGCCTGGGTTGAAGTCGGCGAGGTCGATGCTGCCGGCGTACAAACCAAGGTAAACAGCGATTAAGGCCTCGGCTCGTGCCACCTGTTGTGCAACAATTTTATTCAGATCCATCGCTCGTCCACTCGATTGCCCGCGCTGCCTACACGCTACAGCAGCATCTGAATTTGCAACCTCAACAACCAGAGAGCCCAGCTCGATGGCTGCGCTTGGAAGCACCTGGTGATTGCTCCTATTTCAAGACCCTGTTCAGACCGTCACGCAAACACCGGGCTTGATCTTCATAGCGATCGGAACGGGTCAGAACCTGCCCGCTCGCAAGGGTGGTTTGCCATACGCAGTCCCCTGAGTCGACCTCGTCCACCAGCAGCTCAAGCATCTGGCCGCTGTCGATCTGCACACTGTAAACCAGCTCGAAACCCTCTAATCCTTCATGCACGATGCCCATTGGTCGCTCACTCCATAGTTTCGGCAACGCTGCCTTGACGCTTAGTTCGCGTTCTCACTTGATCAAGGATCTCAGCAGCTGCAAGCTCTTTTGCAGCTTTTTTTCCGCCGGCGACTGTTTTGGCCATGAACTCATCCCCCCCAAACGCGATACACTCACATCGTAACCAGGGAGAAGATATGTAGCCTAATATGTCAATCAATCATGACTTATTATAGTTAATTCGTTTCATGCCGTTTTCGCAAATCTCTTTCGAGATCTATATCAGCTCACACTGCATGAGTAACTGGTTGCTATCCGGCGTGCCGGCGATTGTCATGCGTGGTCGCTAGGAGGTACTGCTCCAGTCGCACACTCTACACTGTGCAGTGCACAGTGTAGAGTGTGACGAATAGAAGCCACTACCGAGGGGCACGACTTGGCTGCAAGCCCCGTAATCACTGGCCTGTTAACCTCATTTTTGACTTGTAAACCACTGTGGTTTACAGTGAAAAAAAGTAGTTAACAAGAGGCCAGAGCATGCCGAATTTACACGAAGAAGCTAAGGCCTACATTGAGTCCATTTTAGGTGTGGCAGCGCAGATGACACCGGTGCCACTCCGGGTCCCGTACACCATCCGAGACAGCTACAAGACCTACGAGCTGAGCATCCCAATGGGGAACAGTTCGCCGCTCAACATGATGCTGCTGGTTTCCCGTGATGATGTTGCGTACCCAGGCATCGTGAAGCTACAGAAGCACATCGAGCTGGTGCGCAACGTCACCAACCAGGTAGTGGTGTACGTCTGCTGGTCCTTGTCGATTCCAGACCGCCGCAGCCTGATCATGCACCAGGTCAATTTTATCCAGCCCAGCTTCCAGATGTTCATACCGGAGTTGGCGCTGGACCTGCGTGAAAGCTTCCGTCAGCGGCGAGAGCAGAGCGAGTTAGCCGCCCTCCTCCCCGCGGCCCAAGCCATGCTTCTCTCGTGCCTCTATGCCGGGATAGCCGACGAAGCCTACTTCACCACGAACGCTCTCCTCGGCGATCTCGGCTACAGCCGCGTGACCCTCTCGAAGGCAGTGGATCAACTGACATCGCTGGGCGTAATTACACCGGCTAAAAGCGACCTTCCCTGGAAGACCTACGCTTTCAACGGATCGCCTGCAGAGGTGTTCGAAAAGGCCAAGCAACACCTACGGTCCCCCGTCAAAAAAAGAATAGGTATTACCCGCAATTCGTTCCCCATGATGCCTGGCGTGTTCATCGCTGGAGAGACTGCCCTAGCCAAGTACACGATGCTGGCGGAGCCAAAGCAGGCCGTATGGGGCATGACCAAGTATGTGTTCAAGAACATGCTGGCGAACCATGCGTTCGAGGTGATCGAGGCAGTGGACGCGATCGAAGAGTGGGTGGAGATCTGGGCGTATCCGTCGCTCACAGAAAGAGAATACATAGCAGATGCAGCGTCGCTGTTTCTGAGCCTGGAAGACAACGCAGACGAACGTATCCAGATTGCACTGGATGAACTTAAGGAGCAGGTCAATTGGTTAGCGTGAAGGGTTTAGATTTGTTCGCAAAGCACTTTCGCGATTTCCGCGATAGCTACGTCCTGATCGGTGGCGTTGCCTCTGCTCTGGCGATGGAAGATGCGGGAGAGAGCTTCAGGGCCACGAAAGACCTAGACATCGTGCTCGTGATTGAGGCTCTGGACTCCTCTTTTGTAAACAGGTTCTGGGAGTTCATAAAAGCCGGAGGCTATGAGATCAAACAAAGAGGCGGTGACAGGCCCGTATTCTACAGATTCCAGAATCCCTCCGATGAAACCTTTCCGGTCATGATCGAACTCTTTTCTCGTGCACCTGAAGGCCTGGAGCATGTAGAAAACGCAACACTGACCCCAATCCCCACCGATGAATCGGTTTCGAGCTTGAGCGCAATCCTGCTCGATGACGACTATTACGGGCTGTTGCGATCCGGCCGCCATCAGCGCGAGGAGCTGACCTACATCAGTGCTGATCGTCTCATCCCCTTCAAAGCTAAGGCCTGGCTCGACTTGTCTCAGCGCAAGGCGAACGGAGAAGCGGTCGACTCACGAAATGTCAGGAAGCATCGGAACGATGTCTTGGCCCTCGCGGGCCTGCTGACTGGAGAGGTGATCGAGTTGCCCGAAAGCATTGCCGCGGACATGGGGAGGTTCCTTGAGCGCCTGGCGGTCGAAGAGATCGACTTCAAAGCGCTAAAGATTCGAGGTGACCTCAAGACCATCATCGGTCGTATAGCAGAATCCTTCGGCCTTAAGCCGACCTTATAATCCAGCTAATTCCGCGAAGCCTTTTTCAGCGCCCGGCCCCAGTTCGGGCGCTGCGAATGCGACGACCGCGTTGATGAACTCCGTCCACTGATCAGGTGTGAAGCGCATCGGTTATGCAAGGCCGACGATGGGCTCCGCAAGGTATTGAGTCCAAGGTGGACCTGGCGGTTGAGAGGTGCATGCACTTGAATGAGGATTCAGCAGTAACCACTCACGGTTTAATGTTCTTGCGTGGGACCGCGGGTGTACGCAGAGCCGGATTCATTGTGTTTTGAATGGCGCACTGGAAAATAAAGAACCACAGGAACCCGGATACAAACACACAAGCTGCTATGAAGGCTAGCTCGGCGTCCAGTATGCCGGTGATGTTATATTGCTTTAGCACTATGGATCCCAGGACAATCCCGGTGCAGTACAGAGCGCCTGTAACCTGGTTCCCCAAGAAGCCAAGAATTCCGCTGAATGCATTATTTGCACTTAGCAACACTGCCTTTAGAATTGTCCAGGCAAGAAGAGGAAGGACAACTTTTACCATGATTAAAAATAGTGTAGCTGAAGCAAATAACTTCAACGGCCTTTCTGCCCACGGCTTGATAGTGCCGTCGTCGGCAACACCAAAAAACAAGATTATATTCAGACCAATTGCAAAGAGGCAGCAAACACCTAGGCGCATCATTTCGCGCTTCAGAGGGGCCATCATTATCACCGCGTGGATTTTTTTTGCGATGCGTCGGTTTAGTGACTTGATCATTGGTATTAGGCTTCCTTTGCTCTCGTAGCTATTAATGATTTTTTGAAAATTTTCGCTCTGCCAAAGTTAATTCGGCTTATCACTTTGGTCGCACTGGGCGACACCGGTCCCAAGCCGATCAGTTTTGTATCTCTGAGTATGACTTTCCCAGATTTCCTGTGAAAAGGTCTCCTTCGCTACAAAAAAAATCAGGGATTCTGGCCTATCACCTATGTTGTGAACCGACAGGAGACATATTGTCCTCCCCGTGCACTCCCGCTTGCTGCAGGCTCCTGGCTACATACCTTGCGTGTGTCCGAATGCGAGGAAGCGTTGGCGGGCCTCTTGCGACGAATCTTCAAGGTGCCACATAGAGCTTTGCGAAACGATATAGGCCGAAGTTTCCTCCTCCCATAGCACGGCAAAGGCGGTGGTCGAAATGAGTAAGCCGTCGCATTTACCGTCCATGACAGCGTTCTGCAGGGCGCTCCTATGACGCTCAATAAAGTCCAAATTGAACATGCCGAGGACAGCCTTAGCATGAGCTTTTGTAGGTACGCTAAGCACTTTCCCTACAGGTACCAGCTCGTCCAGATTGAGAGCAATGACCCCGCCATTATTGAACGGTGCCAGTTGCTTAGCAGCATGGCTTACACGCTTTCGGACCCCATTCTCTGACCAGATCTTTTTGCACGCTATCGGGTAGTCACCCATGCCGAAGTCAACCTGAATGTCTGGTTCTGCAGCCCTCGCCGTGAACCCGCGTTTTTTCAAGTCGGAGAGCAGAACAAGCTCCCAGAGAGCGTCCTTCCCTTGGTGGGAATCACTTCGATCGTCAGGCTGCATTACACCGCCGGCCATTCGATTTAGAGCCTCTTGAATTCCTTGTTCATCTGGCAGATTAGTGACTGCATCAGCAAGTCGATTTACGTACGCCGCTTCCCATACGACCCGGTCGTCCGGTTTTACCTGGTCAGCCCACGCCCGACTCAGCCTGTCCGCCTGGCTGAGCAACTGCGAAAGCGCACTGCCAGACCTCAACTTGACACTTCGCTGTTCCAATACTTCTCGCACTCGCTGAGCCTTTGCAGCAATTTCTTCATAGGTGTCTGTCCAAGCCTTACTCACAACATCGACGCTCTTCACTGCTCGAAGCTCCTTTGCAAATGGCTGGTGCCGCTATCACCAGAGAGAGAATGGCCCCTCACCCTGCAGCACTGTGCCAGAGAGCTCGCCAGCTCGCACGCTCCGCAGGCATTGGTGGCTCTATTCTCCTTGCTAGGTGCCCAGGATGGATGTGGAGAAACGGAGAACGATTCGCAGATAAAGAAGCCAGCAATGTTCATTTCACCAGGTGTTGATCTTGGTTTGCTGACCCGGCCGATACGCATCACTGATTTCATCTGCATGATTGCACGAAAGGGTTCGAAACCCTGCGTGGTCCAGGTCGACCGTCAAGCTGCTCTCTGTGAAAGTCTTCTCTACGTACTTCTGCGCCCAAGCCCGACGCTGCTCCGGCGTCCTGGTGGCACACGGCCGCTCGTGGCGGCTTAGCCAGGCCTTACATAGCCGCTGCATATCGCGATTGTGCTCTGTGACCAGTCGATACTTAGCGCCACAGTGCGAGCACTGAGCGGTGCCAGTGTTATGTGCCATAAGTCAGTTCCGAGGGGCCGTGTTGCTGATGATACGGATCCTGACGCAGGATCTCTCGTACCGCACGGGTCCGCGAGGTTTCAAATGGGTTATCCGGCGGCGCTTGCCGCAAGTCCTTAGCAGCGACGCTGATTTGCTTGATGCGCGACCTAAGCCAGTTTGCATCTGCGGTGTAAATGGCATTGGGATTGTTGATCAGCAGGGCACGCAGTTTATCGCCCAACTCGGCGTTGATCACTACTCGCCCCAGCAAGTGGAAGTCGTGATGGTGCAGGGTTGCACAGTCCTCAGCCCCCATTGCAGCTAGGTTGGACGGAATGCCCGCGCAGAATTGGTCGGTCTGAAAAATCCGCTTGGCATGCGCCAGCATCACGCCGGCGGACAGCTCCCCACGCTGCAGGGGAATGATCACACGAGCGCCGGCCGTGATCCACGTGCGAACGCGCTCGGCGTGCACAGCCCACAAGTCGAGGGTTGCCGACTGATCGCCGATGACGTCCGGCGCCACGATGCTCAAAGCCCAGGGGTAGTCTGTCCGCGCCAGTACACATTCGTAGGCGAAAAACACTTTCTCCCAGCTCACGAGCTCGCCCTTCTGGAATGCAGAAAAGGCTCCCGAGTCGATGAACACGGAGCCGCCTGCATCCAAATGTCGAGGAAGCGTCCGAATGAGTTTAAGGGTGTCCAGCAGTGTGGCAACAACACCTACTGGGACACCCTCATCAACGGCGGCCCGCAGGTCCTGAGAGCTGGACATCCCCGAGTAATAAGCAACGTTCCAGGTCAACGGCATGATCTTCCACCCCTGATGCGCACACGAAATCCGCGCCGCTTCCACGCCATCGACCCAGCTCGATGGCTGGGGATGCGTGGTTCAGGATCTGACCTAGATTCGCTTCGCTGATTGGAAGTAGACGTTGAAGACCTTGGATGACGCCTCGCTGATGGCGTAGTTGTAGCTGGGTGCGATCACTCGACGATAACCACCTGGCCGGCGTTATCGTGGTAGGTAACCCGCCAATTAGGCTGCTGGTCCATGTTGAGTCCTCTGCGTGCGCTGGCGCTGTTTATCTGACCTCTACCCACGCCCTGGCGGTGTTTCACGCCCGGGCGCAGAGAGGAACATCACTGAACAGAGAGAGCGGCCATGGCATCGAGCAACGCGCTTTTAACCTCGTCGGTGTCACCCTCCACCGATACGAAGGCGACGCTGTCCAGCTTCGCATATGCCTGGTGCATGGCTGCCAGCGCTTTGGGAGCGGATGTCACGGCGCGTGTGCAGGTATCGGCAAGGAGACGCTCCTGGTCAGGGTCGGCAGCCCGCACTGTAAGGTGCACGATGTAGTCTTCGTCGGCCCGGTCCATGCTCGGTACTTCGGCATGACTGTAGAGCTTGGAATCGCTGACATTTGCACGCTCGGCCGCCGGGAAATTGATCTGCAGCGCTTTCGGGCCCATGCCAGCTGCCAACGCGCTGGCCTGAAGCTGTTCCGCCAGCATCAGGCCTTCCCATGCCCCCCGCACCCACTCAACCGCGTAGCGGCCATTACGGTTGCGCTCGATCAGCATGTAGAAGGTGTTGTCATTGCCCGAGTAGCCAAAACGCTCGACGGCGATTGTCTTGATGCCCTGCTCAAATCCTGCACGCTTGTGCTCAAGCGTCTCCCGCGGATATACCTGATCCATCTCTATCACCTGTCCTATCTGGTTGGGGCCGCGAAGCTCGCGCCTAGACTGACGTTCGCCCGCACGATGCGGGCCTAGAGCACCTTTACGCACCCTTCACTTCCGCGTAATTCCACTCCACGTGCTCGAAGGCAGCCTGCTTAGCTTCGTATTCGATTTCGGCCTGGGTGGCGTTGTCTTCGACCTCGAACTCGAACTCCACTTCGGAGCCCTGAACGTCGGTCTTGATGGAACCTTTGTAGGTACGCATTGATTTGTCCTGGTAGATGACTACAGGCCAAAAGATTAAACCATAAGACAACCTTAAATAAAGGTAATGTTGTCTTATACGCTAACTTTATCAACGATTGAGCGTGCATTCTGAACCCTGGCAACCAAGGCAGTACAGGTGTAAGACACATCGCTATTTGAGAACTACATCGTTAAATGAGAAATCACCATCAATGGATGAGAAAGACGCCCCGCTCGCTGGCGAGCCCGAACGCGCATGGCTCAGCATTCACGTCAACCAGGGCGATTTCTCAATTACCGATGGAGAAGCCTGGGTTTTTCTCAACGATCGATGTTTTATACAACAGGGAGCACCGCACATGGCAAGGATTGAGCTTGGGCGATCGAGGGACATCGGCAGACCGCCATTTCGATCTGCCTGCGTGATCATAGGGAAGAACTCGTCATACCGGCATGAGGAACGGTCTTATGCCTCAAGCTTCATGTGGAACAACGAGCCATTTCTTGAACCGTGCCGGCGCCCCAGCATAGAGCGCGTTTGGCGGAACATCCTCGGTCACCACACTGTTGGCGGCTACCACGCTGTTGTGTCCGATGCTGACACCTGGAAGCACCACACTCCCGGCCCCGATCCAAGCATTGTCGCTTACTGTGATCGGTGCGGTGTAGTCGTTGCTCTTACGACGCTCTGGATGAACATCGTGACTGGTGGTGCACAAGCGCACCTGTGGACCGAGCATGGCGTGCCGGCCGATGCGAATGGGTGCCTCGTCCAGGAACACGCAGCCGCTGTTGATGAAGGCGCCCTCCCCCAGTTCCAGATTGCCCCGTTCGAAGTAGAACGGCGGACGAATGACCACCTTGCCTTCGGTTCGGATGCCCACCTTCGACATGAGGCGGTTGGACACCTTCTTGCCGAGATCGTGAGTGTCGAGGAGTCGGATGTACTGACGCGGAGTCAACGAACGTTTGAGTTTGGCGATGAGTAGGAGCACGCGAAGGATCCGAGGTCCGAAAATGATGTAGGAGCACAAAGTATCGGCAGGGATGCCCATGACTGAAGCTGCAGGTGAAGGTTGGGCACGTTGAGACTTGTGACGTCGTTCGAGGCTATTCCCCTTCGCCCTCATCCACCTCTCCGCCAATGGCGCCAAGGGTACGCAATGTGTCCAGGCGGAACCGATGGCCGCATTCGATGCACTTGACCAGGCTTCGGCTCACGATGATTCCGCTGTCGATAGACACGGGGGGCTCGCCCCATCCGGCGCCCATGATGTGCTTTTCAACCAGGTCGAACTGGTATCCCTCGTGGCCACCGCATTTTGGGCAACCTCGCTCGGTGTCGTACTGCGCCATATGTGGCGTCCTCGAACTGGTGAAGTGGTGATGCATGTTTCAGAGTGAGAGAGGTATTCAATCCAGGCCACGTAGACTGGCGAGCCCATAGTCATCGCGCAGGATCCGCAACTCTTCCTTGTCCATCTCATCCAGGGCAGAGCAGTTTGCATCGTCTAAGCCCTGCCGCTTCAGCAACGCAGCAGCATCGCCTCTGTCGTAGATGTAACGCGAGAGATCGGCAGCAGCGAGGAGAATACCGGTCTGCAGCTGAGTTGGTTTATTACGGGGTTTGCGGGGAGTCGGGGCCATGTGTAGGCTCTCCATCTTGATGAGCGGGCCTGGGTGCTAGGCACATGTGCCTAGCATGCGGCGAGTGCGGCGGTAGGCACATGTGCCTATTTACAGATGCATTGCTGGCGCCAGCTCGAACCAACAGTGCTGGCCAGCGCCCCATGATCAGCCGGTCAGTACATGGCCGATCAGCCCCCCAAATGCACCTGCCACCACGGTAAGCACCACCACAAGCGGAACGCCAAGTATGCGTACGCTCATCACTTCTCTTAATCCCATTTTGGTTGGCGCTGGTACTTTGGTGCGGTAAATGCTGCAATCGATCATGTCCAGGCGATCCACGACATTCAGGTTACAAGAGACCCGAGCAAAGCGCGGATCGTCGCCACATACATGCTTGAGTAGCTCCAGGACAGATGGAGTGACCGCGAAAGCGGCATTGGCGGCAGCGCCAAGCTCAAGGATAGAGACGACGGCACAGAGCCCTTCAAACAGGCCTCGGACATCATCGACAGACGTTAGGGTCAACGGACCCTCATAGCCTGGACCACCGGGGAACGGCGTAGACCCGACAACGAGATTTTCTGCAGGTGTGATCTGTTTCATGCCTTCGCCAGGGCCTCCACCAACAGCGATTCGAATTCGTCCACGGCCAGCGCTTCCCAGCGGTCATCCACCAGCTGCTCGTGGTACCACTTGAGTCCGGAGTAAGTAACACGCACGCACACACCGCCCAGCATCACGAGCGGCTGCTGGCGCACTGACGCAGGCAGGAAGAAGGCTGGGAGGTCGGCCACGGAAGCGCTGATCGCCAGGTTCTCCATCGCCTCACGCAAGGCAACGGCGCTGATCTTCTTGGCCTGCACCTTGGCGGCCAGGGCAGTGCGCAGGGTCTCGACAGCAGCGCAGGAGCCGCGATCATCCCCATTGCAGCGCGCAACAAAGTCGTCAAGCCACAGCAGCGACTCTTCAACCTCGCCAGCACTGGCGGCCGTTGGGATGGCATCGCTGCCCTGGTGCTGAGCAGCCAGCTCCTGTCCTTGTTCTGTGAGCCATACAGCTACCTGGTCGGCGCTCATGATGGCCAGGGTTTCCGAGCACTGATCACAGCCCAAAATCAGCTGGCAACGAATGTCGCTCGTGCGCAGACGGCCGTGCTGTGCATCGCTGATGTTCTTGTTGTGCGTCTGCCAAGTCAGGGACTTGCTACCGCACTCGCGGCATTCGGTGATCTTAGTGATGCTCATGCTTTGCCTCCTGCAGGCGTGCGGCCTCTGGCGGCAACTGCGCCAGCAGGTCATTGATGATTGTCTTTCTATGGGCTCGGCCCAGCTCGGAGACTGGGCATAGCGTGCGGTGATGCGCACGTAGGCGACCTACACGTCCGAAACGGGGGCGCGATGCCGCCGCTAGGCAGTCCTTCCAAAGATCTGGATCTGCGTACATGAAGTATCCAGGCTTGGCCGGGTTGGCCACACAACGTCCACCCTTTTGCCGGTACGATTGGTACGCCCGGGCAAAGCGAGACTTTTGCACCTCATCCAGCCGACGCATTTCCGCCTTGATCTCAAGGTCGAGCGTGAACCCCTTTACCGGCGCCATGGCGCAGGTAGTGCCGAAGTGGCGAATCTCGTTGGTCTCGCAGTCCTCAATCCAAACCACGCGCTTGAGACCCTGCTTGCCGCAACATTCACAGTGAGATTTGTCGTCGTTGATTCCGAGGAATTTGAAGCGGCTCATGGCCAGCGGGTCCGTTGAATGACTGAGCCACAACATTAAACTATAGGACAATCTAAATCAACAAAGATTGAACTATGCGACAACTATTTTCGGGAAATTTCGTATTCGCCTGCGACCAGAGGAAGTCAAGACAGTGGGCAACTCGGCCCCCTCAGCTCATCCCCCCGATTTACCCGCTGTGCTAAGCACTTGGCCGACTGCCAACATTGCAGCTGACCTAACTTCGGTCGGTGCCATGCCGTTTACACGGAGAAAAGTCATCAGCGCTTCCAGCGCCTCTGCACCGCCTGCGATGCCAAGCGCTCTTGCTGCAGCAATGCGGGTAGCGGGATCGCTTCGACCACTCTGCAAATGGTCGGCAAGGTGTTCGAGCGCGGAGTGGGCTTTATCAGCTGGGATGTTCAAGGTTGCCATTAGGGATTCCTATTTTACCTCGTGGACGAAGTGCTTCCGTCGCGACGCCTTCGGCCAAGCATGTGAGACGGCTCATGCGTGCACCGATCAGTGAGAAGCCCTGAACGCTGTCCAGGGCTTCAAGCGCCTGCCTTACTGGTTAAACGCCTGGTCAAGCACTGGCCGCGACTCGATGATCGCGGTGCCCAGTTCGTCGACGGTCGTAGCGCTGGTCAGTCGGTCCTGGACTGCAGACAGATCGGTCAGCAGTTCATCGTTACCACCTTCCTTGTAGAGCGTGTGCTGCAAGCCTTCGAAGGTACGCTTTACCTCGCGGTGCGTGTCCTGGAAGTTGTGTTCACTATTGGAGAGGGTTGCCTGAGACCAGCTGGTGAGCGGGTTGTGGCGAGCCTCCACCTTGCCGGCACCGAACATGCGGTCATAGGAACCCTGCACGAAGCCTTCAATCAGAAGGCCGTTGTTTCTGTCATCCATTTTCTACATCTCATCGTGATGACGTGATCTTCACGTCGTGGTGAAGATGCCAGGCGAACCCAGCATCGTTTTTGCCAATCAGTGGCAGCACTGTATCGGCGGTCTCGAAAGTGTCTACAGCCAAGTGTGCACCGCTCCGCTGGCGCCTAACCCGCGGATTAGCCGGTGCCGTGGGCCGATCATGATCATTGTGTCGCCAGCTGAGATACGCTCAGGCCTACCGCGACTGGCCGGACCCAGATGGGCATGCTGCTCAGCATGAAAGTCTCGCCTTGGGCGGCCAGCAGCAAAGTGGTGCCCATAACATGGCCGATCGCTTCAGCTGCCTTCGGGGGAACTGCGTTGCCAATCCGTTCGCGCCAGGCCTGATCGCTCAACCCGTCCAATTCCAGTTGCTCCTCTGGCTCAAAAAGGCTCTGGATCGCCGCCAGCTCCAAGGTCGTGAATGGCCGGTGCCAGGTCCCGTCGAGCGACTCGATGACGCAGGTGAGCTTCTCGTCAGCGCCTGGGAGATGGGTGTCGGCAACGTCCCACCGCCCGTCGTCATGCTGACTGCCCGCGGCGCCCTGCACCGGTACCACGCCGTAGTGCCCGCCAGGCAGATAGGGTTCGCCATTTGTGCGCATCTTCGCCGCTCGGGGATCAGCGACACTGAATGTGCCTTGCCCTGGGCTCTTGACGCCAATGATGGCGCCGCTGGTGTCTTGCCACCGGCGAACACCGTACTGCTGATACTGCAGGGCGCCGGCCCGGGCACGCGGGTCTGCCACCGAGAACGCCCCGTTTGTTGGGTTCGATCGTCCAGCCACCGTGCTCATACTTTCGTTCCAGCCATGCACTCCCATGTATCCCGCCCGATACCCTGGGACGATGACCAGGTCGCGCAGATATCCATCTTGTATCGCCAGGTTATTGAGACTGCGCCAGTCTTTCCCCGCCTCGACCAATGCCAGGCGGACCCAGGTTTTCCATTGCAGAGCTGGCACCCGGTGCATTGGTCCGGCTCGCTCGATGTCGCCGGCAAGAGGCATGCGGCTGAGGATGTCGCCTACAGAGCGCAGGCTCTTTTTCTCTGGTTCGTAGAGGAATGGCGGGACCTTCTCGACATGGCGAGCCACCAACAGGAATCGCTTACGGCTTTGAGCCAAGCCGCCAATCACCCCGCAGTCATGGGTGGTTTCGGCGACAGCGTACCCATAGTGGCTTAGCAAGGCGCCAATCTGGTCCAGCAGGTGCCGGCCGCGGTTGGCCAGACGCGGGACGTTCTCGAATACCAGCATCGGCACCGGATCATCGCGCCAGGTCTCCGCCATCAGCCAGATGCAACGCAGGGTGAGCTCGTTCAAGGCCTGGTACTTGGGGGTGGCGCTCATCTTCTCGGACAACAACCCGCTGGCGCCCTTGCATGGGGAGCTGATGAAGACGGTATCGGGCCGGCGGTTCTGGGCGGCACGGCGGATGTCATCTGGCGTTGCTTCCTTCCATCCGGCTGGCGGCTCCTTGCCGTGAAACCTGATGTACTGCTCGCGAGTGAAGAGATCCAACTGCGTGCCCTCAACACCGGTCAAACGCTTGAAGTCTGCAAGGCCGGCCGGATCAACGTCGACGCCTCCCAGGCACTCCCATTCAGCCTGCATGTTGCCGACGATGGGCTTCGCCTGGTTGAAGCCTTTGGCACCACCGCCCAAGCCGCAGCAGAAGTGGAAGTGAGTGAGGATTTTTTTGATCAGCATGCAGCCGTCCTAGAAGAGTTGTGTGGCGCCCGCCAGGTGGATCGATTCCCCTGGTTTGTGTACTTACAGGACACCGAAATTAAACTATAGGACAACCTTCATCAATGATTAATTAAACTATACGACAATTTATTTTGCTGACTCCCGGCGTCGGGCGAGCCGGCCGCCCCTTCTGCTGGGCCTAAAAAACTCCGGCCAAGCATGGCCGGAGTGGGTGTAGCGTTCATGCGGCCGGGCAGCGTGCCAGGCCAGAGTGCAGAGCATTCCATCCGATACCTAAAAGGGCGGGTTCCGCAGGTAGTCGCAGTACTGCGCGTCCAGCAGTGCGAAGGGTGAAGGCTCAATCGCAACCATGGTCCATTTCCCATCGACACACCGCCCCACCTCCCCGTAATGGAGCCCGGGCAAGGAGTAGCTTCGCTCGATCGTCGCCCAGTCCTCGGGGTACTGCACTTTGAAGGCCTCCTGGAAAGACCTGTTGCCATAGCTGCCCATGCTGGTTACGACAGCAGAGAACTTCTCGTCCCGGTCGGTGATCAGCTCGATTGAGCTGGCCATCAATCTGCGTGAAGCCTGTTCGTTGGGTGTGCACATCCATGATCTCCGTTGGCTGGCTTCTGCCAGCAGCAGGATTGAATCGGTGCGAGGCCAACAGCGCTATCGCGTTCACTGGTCAACTCGTTATGGGAAACACCTGCAGATAACGAAGCCCAAACCAGCAAGGCACACTGAACAAGAGGGGGGGATCCCCAGTACCAATCAGCGACTAGCTTTACCGCTGCCCCCTATTCTTCTCGATCAAGATCAGGGGTTCTGTACGTCTTCCAATGCAGCACCGTGTATCGACCGAGTTTCACCTTCGTCTCGGTGACCACCTGGCCAAAGGCGTAGTTGCCGATCTCAGTCACCCAGACCGAGATTAGGTTCTGCCCCAGTCCAGCGCCGAAAATCCGCTGCAGCAGCGTTCGCCGGGGTGATGCTTCAGGGAGTTGGGTTGTACTCATAGAACACCTCAATTGCCGGTTGTACCGATGGCGCCGAAATGTGCCATCGCTAGTGCCTGTTGCCGAACCTTCAATCCGTGCCCGGAAACACTGGGCTGGCGCCATCCGAAATGTGCCATCGTTAGTGCCTGGTGATTCGTATGGCACATTTGGTCAAGTCAGAAGCTGGCAGGCCTGCCCAAACTGCCGCCTGCACGAAAGGAGTACATCTGTACTCCTAGCGCCAGCAGCTGACCAGTCAGGTACCTGATCGCTCAAAGGAACACCGTAGGGGCATGTTCCTTGGCCTTTCCCCTTCTCTGCCGCTGGGAGCCCTTTTTCTGTTCGGTCTTGCGGCCGTTACCAGGACTGCTCAGGTTCACGCCGTAGAGCTCGCACAAGCTCGCAAGCTGCTCGGCCGGTATCAACCGGTGCATATTGCTGAGCCGCAGCAAAATGGCCTTGGGCGTGCGCCTGTGAGCCGTGGCCAGGGCGTCGATCGCGGAACCGTCACGGTAGCCCGCAACAAGCCGCTGATCTTCCTCGTCTGTCCATTTGCTGCCCTGGGCGGTCGACTCAGCGTTCCCCCCGGTACTGCTAGGAGCAGGAGTCTGCTGCTGGAACTGCTCAGCTGCCCGGGCTGGCGCTGGCGGCGTCTGCGCAGGTACCGCAGGGAGTTCCGAATCAAGGACCGTTGAGAGCATGGACAACCACCTGGTGCGATCAGTGTCGCGTGAGTGGTGGAAACCAACGCTGCCGATCACCACCATTGGGTTCACATTCAACGCTGCTGCGATCTGCCAGGCGTGGTAGTTGTCCAAAAGGTCCTTGCCGGTACGCCAGCGGGAGAACTGAGTCTGGCTGACACCGAGAAACTCAGCGGCTGAGACGTCCCCGTGGAACCCTTTGACCACTTTGAGCTGGTCGAGCCAATTAGCGGCGGTCTTGACCAACTTCACATGCGGACTACTCGTCTGGTTCGAGAACGGCGTCGACCGCTTGGCTCGCTGGGACAACGAGGCAGCTCCGGCGGCCGCGGCCAAACGCAAGTTTGCAGTGAGCGGCACGCGCTCATCGCCGCACTCGATGCCGGCTTCGTCCAAGCCCGCAGACAGATTGATCAGGATCGCGATGGATCGATTCGTCATCTCATCTTGTTTGGCCATGCCCCCTCCCCTGGATCCGCTGAGGATCGCTTCATGAGACCCTGGGATACCGAGGGCCGTCCTTCGAACTCACATGATAATGGCAATTGGATTCCGAACACGTATCTATACTTGGCAAGATGGTGATCAGCGTGGCCCTGGTTTTAGACATTAAAAACTGTCGCAGGCTATTCAAAGCTGTCGCGGGAGACCTTGGTCACGACGTGCGCAACCCGTAGCTGATCAGCGGTTAAGCTCGCGGCCGGCGTAACTCCCTATGGCCACCGGCGCGATGGCCACGTCTCACGGAAAGACACCAGGTGCCAGGCCCCCCCACGCGCAGCTCTGCGACAGTTTTAATTCTCTGATGATGAGCGTCGAAAGTGTTCCTGCTCTTACTGCCTAAGCCCTGCAGGTGCTTAGCTTGGTACTATGATCTGATTTCTCTTAGCTAAATCCGCAAAAAGTGGCAGCGCAGACTATCCTTAAGAACTGGCAAAACAGCTTGCATAGATAGCACCACTGGCGTGTAGCAGCGTTGGATCAGAGGTCCTTCGCTGTCTCCTCCCTATTTATTCAAGAAGACCGCTATGAACGTCACCGACCGCCTGAAGTTCTCGCCCTATGCTCCTGTGCGCTATCAGAAAGAGATCTGGTGGATCTTTGCGGTGGAAGCTGCTCGCGCCAGCTGCGTTCTAAAGGATGGGCGCATTGCGTACCACCTAATGGATAAAATTCAAGATGAGCTAGTTGAGCCGGCCTTGCGGGTTGGGATGGAGCAGCTTAGGCAGGAATTCCCAGGCTCGGCTGAACGTGGCCATTTGGCGTGCGCAATCGGTGCAAAGATGGCGGAGATGCGTCATTGGGTGCCGCTTGCCGCTCAGTTCTTCAATTGCGGACGCCAGATATTCGACCTTACAGATGAAGTGGTCGAGATGCTGGAGCAAACGGATTTCGGCGACTGTACGCTCGAAGGTTGGCACCCACCTTATGAGGCGTTCTTTGTTCATTTCGGCAAGCGGGATGCTATCCGTCTCCCTTGGGGAGAAGATTTTGAGTATCTAGATGGTGCTTTCGTTGCAATGACCCCATACGATGAACAAGGCAACGTGCGTTTGAAACTCGGGTTCTCGACGTGCAAGAAGGGTGGTGAAGGTGTGATGTCGCCGGGCTACTTTATGGATTTCACACCGGAGGAGCAGGCTATGCCGGTGGCGCTGGCCATTGAGCATGCTATCGCCCGTCGCGCCAGCAACTTTTTAGATCAACTCGATGACTCCGAGTCAGCTAAAGCGCTAAACGCTCATCGGCGTGCTGAAATCAATGACTGCGGAGAAATCTTAAAGCAGGCCTCAAGTTTGATCGTGAATGTCTTGTTCTACCTGGAGTCGCTTGGTACTCAGCGGCGTCTAGAGCCAGGTCGAGACGCCCCAACTGACTACACGGTACGTTGGGAGCAGTCCAACCCAAGACAACGTGAGAAGTTGAAATCAAAATTGCTGTCCGAGGGCTATACGGCGGTATACCTACTTGGCCGAGAATTCTCATCCTCTAATACAGCTGCGCACGGAGGCCACCGTCGCGCTCATTGGCGGCGGGGCCACTGGCGACGCCAACACCACGGTCAAGCCAACAGTCTTATCAAACGGAAATGGATAAAACCGCAATTAATCGGCGCTAGCTCCGCGGATGATTTAACAGGCCACATCTATGTTGTCGGCAACCCTGAAACCCCCGACACACAGCACTGATCCACAGAATGTAAGCGACTGGGGCTTTGCTCGCCGGTGACTGAAATACCTTGACTACCAGCAGCAAAGCGAGCATCACCCCACCAGCGACCATAACCAGTGAGCTAACAGGCAGCCTTCAGTAGGGCGCCGGCAGTGACCAACCTGCGTCACTCGATTTGAGCCTGAGTAGAGTCCGGGGTGCGGCGGCGCGGGCGGGTGACTACAACTGATCGAGCTATATGTTGCGACAGTTTTAATTCTCTAAGTCCAGCCCCAACATCTGGGCTGCGCGTCAAGTCCATTAAACCGTGCGGAGGACTTTAACGACAAAGCCCGCCAATGGCGGGCTTTGAGGATTGCGCGGGTGTCAGTGAGCTGGGTTGAAGATCAGCACGCCGATCCCAAGCATGAGGAAGGGCAAGCCTATCGCTCCCATCACCGCAGCCGCATCTAGCGCGAAGTACTGCTCACACGCAGCGCCCGAAATCAAAAAGCCCAGCATGAGCACCGCTAGGGCGGCGAAACCCCTGACGAAAACCACCACAGCTATGCCAGGTTCATTCGGGGAGGCCGGCGCCGGCCACCCCATCGCTGACTACTCGGCGTAGGCGTCCAGTTGCTTCTTCAGCTCCAAGCGCTGAGCATTGAGCATCTGGTTGAGCTGATCCGCTTTGAACACATCGAAAGGTGCCCGCAGGAAAGCCATCACCTCGATCGGTGCCGATGTCTTGCGTTCGACCTTGCTCGGCTGATCAGTCGTCGAACTGCTGGGCAGGCCAAGCATCTTGGTGCAGCCGCTGCTCGTGTAGTCGTAGCAGCCGACCTTCGCCTCACTGGCCAGTACGGCGCTGCGAAACGAGACACTGGGGAAGATGGTGGGAATACCAATCACACCAATCATGATGAGAATCAGGCCCAGCGCGCTGCCTCTGAAGGCTTGCAGGGCGCCCCCCATGATGCACATGAAGCTGAAAAATGCGCAGATGAACGACAGCGATGGCGGAACAACCAACCAGGAAGCGTTGTGCAGGTCCTCGGCGCTCACAGGAGCCTTGAAGTTAAGGACGGCGGTACTGATTGCCGCAAATACGACGTACACAACCACCGCGGCCATGAAGAGACTGGCGAAGATCAGTGATCCCTCGCCGGCGTTACCCGGTGTTGGATCGAAGTAGTCATTGGAAGAGTCGTGGTCACTCATGACGCTCACCTGCCTGGTTGGTGTTCGAGGAAGGCTGGGCTGCAGCTTCAAGTCCATGCGGATGATGTTCTTTCAGCACAAGCCGCTGCTCATCAAGCATCTGGTTAAGTCGATCCGCTTTAAACACATCGAAGGGAGCTCGAACGAAAGCTAGCAACTCGATCGGCGCCGAGGTCTTGCCCTCGATCTTGCTAGCCTGGTTGGAACCAGTGCTGTTAGGCAGCCCCAGCATCTCGGTACAGACACGGCTGGTGTAGTCGTAACAACCCACCTTCGCCTCACCCGCCAGAACAGCGCTGCGGAACGAGACACTCGGGAAGATAGTGGTGGCGCTCACACTCCCGGCAATGATCAGTACCAGGCCGAAGGCGCTGCCCACAAAAACGCGGAAGGCTCCAATGACGAACGCGAAGACGCTGGCACTGGATGCGATGAACGAGATGGTTGGCGGATTCACCAGCCAAGAGGCATACCTCAGATCCTCGGGGCTGACAGGAGCCTTGAAGTTCAGAACGGCGGTGCTGATGACAGCAAGTACGGTGTACAGCACAAACACGGCAAGGAACACTCCCACGACTACCAGGGCCCCATTGCCGGCCTTACCAGGTGCGGGTGCGGATTCGAATTGGTCATTGGAAGAAACGTGGTCACTCATGATGCTCACCTGTTTGGTGTGTAGTTAGGGGTGTAGGGAGGGTGTAGGACTGGTTCATCAAACCCTTGTGGATCTCTTCTGCCAGTTCCAGGCGCTGCCTATCGAGCATGTGGTTGAGTCGATCCGCTCTGAACACATCGAATGGCGCTCGAAGGAATGCCATCACCTCGACGGGGATGATTAGATGTCGAGCCGCTCGACCTGACTGATGAAGGCTGGCTGGACTGCTGGACAGGCCCTGAATGTCGCTGCAGGTATGGTTGGCGTACTCGTAACAGCCAATTTTCGCTTCCCCCGCCAGTACGGCGCTGCGGAAGGAGACGCTTGGAGAAGATGAAACGCCCGCAACAAAGCTGACCATGAGTACGCCCAGGCCGAGGGTCATCGGCCTGATCATTTGCATATAGAGCAGGAGCCACAAGCCGGACAATGCGCCGAAGATCGCGGTGTAAATGGGTGGGGAGAAGACCAACCAGGTTGCATGCTGAAGCTCCTCAGCACTCACGGGCACCTTGAAGATCAGAACGCCTATGCTGACTGCCGCAATCACGACGTACAACACCACCAATCCAAGGAACACCGACCTGAATGTCAGCCTCCCCTCGCCGGCCGAATCTGCTGCGCGAGCGAGGTATTCGCTGGATGAATCGAAGTCACTCATATTGCTCACCTACTGTGTTCGAATTCCGGGTATGGAATGGTCCTGAGCTCTAAAGCTTTAGGTCCCTGCGGATCTCTCGGGCCGACGGCATTGCGCGGTACCGATGCACGGAAACCCCCACGGCCCTCATCAGTTCGTCACGACGACGGTCCTTTGCCTTGGCCTTCGAGCTGTTGTGCGTGGAGTCGTCGACCTCGACCAGCGCCACCGGCTTGAGCTTCTTGTCGCAGAGCAGGAAGTCGCAGCGGTTGTGGGCCACCACATACCGTGCGTGGTTCTTGTCGGTCATGGCGGTGGCCTTCACCTTGATGAAGGCACCGAACACGACCTGGGGAGCGATGACCAGGTCGTTGCCAACTGCCTCCCTGAGTCGCCAGAAAAAGTCCTGCTCGCGCTCGGTGAGCAGGGGGATGCACTGGTAGTGCTTGGTTGAGTAGCCTTTGCGCCCCTTCAGCATCTTGAGGGCGACATACCCCATGGCGCAGACCACCAAGATCGGGACACCCAACCCGTCCAGGCCATTGAAAATTGACATCTTTCCTCCTGATTAGATTCTTTACGCGTACCAATACGCTTGCTGGTTAAAAAATGGCGAGTAGTCCGCCTGTGATGTTGGTCAAGTAAATCTAATTACGCATCCAAGCCGGGAGGAGCACCTCCGCCCCGTTCCTTCAGCAAACCTGCCCTGGGTATTGCTCGTTGGGCGTGAAACCGTTAGGGTGATTCAATCCCTCCTGGCGACACTCTCGTGTCGTGCACCACCTCCCTCCTGACCTCCTGTATCCGAAGCAAGTCACCTGCCTGCATTCATGCGCGCCGACTTGACCAATCATACAAACGAACCATTTGAAGCCTGCCCGCCAGGCACGTTCATGAGCGCCAGCGAAGCCGCTATCCGTGGTCTTCCAAAAGGTGTCCGGTGACCGCCGGCAGCTGATGCGAGGGCTCGACACTCACAACCCGCTTGCCACGTCGAGAACCCCGGCCTTTCCCGTCGCCCGCGGCTTCCGCCTCCTTCACCGCCCGAGCGGCCATGCCCTCATTGACCATGTCCAGGATTTCCTGAGACATCCGCTGCTGCACAATGCGAGAGTTCCCCATGCGGTAGTTCGCGTCGGTGCGCTCGGTATCCGCAGCCTTCGCCCACTCCCTCAGGGTGTCCCGTGCCTCGCCGATGCTCCCCTTGATCTTGACGAAGATCTCGAACATCAGCGGGTCAATGGAAACGGATGATTTCTTGGATTTTCCTCCCGCTTCCCGGCGGTAAAAGATCCGGATGAAATCGTCAGCCATGTCCGCCCCCTGCAACGATCAGTAGGTAGTGCATCAGGCCACTTCCAGGTGCAGGTCACTGACCAGGCGCCCGGTGATATCTGGGCAACTGATGAACAGGCCACCATGCAGGCGACCCTGACGCACCATCGAGGCAACGGTATCGGCCGCCTGGGATACGGAGACACCCACTACGCCTGCGATCGCCACCGCAGTAAGGGCCGCATGACGCAGGATGGCCAGCTCGATGCGCGACTCAACCTCATCGCCCTCGAACAGCAGGGCAGCATCGGCACCGACCAGCTCAGCCACTTTGGAAAGCGCCCCCACGCCGGTGATCGCAGCAAAGGTCTCGGCCTCTTGTTCAGGACTCACAACCAGCGATAGGCCCCCCACTTGTTCGGTGTGCTTCGCGACAGGTACCACCGCTTCACCCACCACCCCAGCGGTCTCGCAGTAACGCAAAACTGCCTGGATCTGCTCATTCACCTCAATGGATTCCATCGCACGGGTCAGCGCCACGTACAGCAGGTGGAGCTCTTGGCGCAGCTCAGGGGTATCCAGCACCAGCGGCAGGCCGGCATCGGTGATCAGGTTGAGGAAGTCGCTCAGCAGAACCACCTGCGGGAACTCCAAGCCTTTCGAGCGGTGGGCAGTACACAGAATGACGGTCGCGTCGTTGATGTCGCTGACGCAAGCATCCTTGATCCGCTGTACCAGGCTCGGGATTTGATCGCCGTACTGCTTGGCAACACTGATGAGGGCGTGAATCTCTTTGTCATCGGTGTCGTTGGCATAAGCCTCCAGATCCTGGAGAGAGCGGAACGCACTGAGCAAAGGATCGCGCAGACGGACACCCGTGTTGGCTCGCAGGTGGTGCACTTCAACGAGCTTGTCGAACGGGTACTCGTTGACGCCACCCACGAAGTGAAGACGCTGGCCTTCCAGCAACTGGACAGCACTGGCGAACAGCTTCGCATTGGTGCGCCCGATGATTGCGTACGGTTTGGTGCGGTCGACGGCGAAGCGGGTAGTCAGCTCATGACGTGAGCTGCGCACTGGATCCTGCTCGCCGGCGAACTCACGCAAGAGCATGGTTGCCAGATCGGCGATGCCGGCGCCATAACGGTGGCTCTCACTCAGCGATACGACCTGGTTGAACTGCGACGGCTCGAAGGTGTTGTAGGCACCACGGAAACCGAAGATTGCCTGGAAGTCGTCACCGGCCAAGCGCAGCGGGCAGTTCTGGCGCAGGATGACCGCAGCAAAGACAGGATTGGTGTCTTGGTACTCGTCCAGAAGGATCTGGTCGTAGCGGTGGCTCAGGTCAGGGTCACCCAGACTCCACAGTTTCAGGTAGCCATCATGCGGCATTCGCAGGTGAGTGGTTTCCAGGAACTCGGCACGCTCGGCTTGGCTCTCGCCGCACCCGCGAGACCATTGGCGCAGGCGCTGCAGGTCTTCCCAAACAAGCTTCGCCCACTCCGCAGCTTTCTGACGGTCATCGCCAACGATCTGTGCCGGCACATGCGCTACCAGGATCTCCCGGTCTGCCGAAACCATGTAGTTGTGCAGGGTGACGTACAGGTGGCGAGCAAACGCCATTGGGATCTTGTACTGCTTCGCCAGCTGGGATGGGTGGAGATCATCTTGCTTGCCAACCTTCTTGAACTGGCCACCGACTTCCCAAGCAAGCCCATGACTGGTCTTGGTGGTCACGTTGTCAGGGAAGCGAGCAGCTGCGTCTTCTTTGTTGGCCTTGCCAAAGGTGACATACAGCAGGCGCTGGGTTGGGAACCGCAGGGCGTGCTCGATGAGCAGCGAGGTCTTACCAGCACCGGCCTTGGCGCGGATCAGCAAGCGCTTGGCGGTACTGACCAGAGCAACAGCCTGGTCTTTGTTTGGGGTGAAAGCTTTCGCGGCCATTGCCGGCCTCCTTGAGGTGTGAGTGGTGAATCAGTCGTCGTCTTTGCGGAACATGTTGAGGCTGTCATTGAAGATGCAGTGAGGGTCTTCCTGATCCATCAGCCGGACCTTCTTGCTGCGCTTTGTATTGGAGTCAGCAAACAGGTTGAAGAACAGGACCATCGGGATACTGGCTGCGATGACCAAGAGCAAAGAGCCGGCGAAGGCCCAGCCACCAAAGGCGTGTCGAACGTATGCAGCAAACAGGCAAGCTGCCGCAGCCAGAGCGATCGACCCGACCCCCTTCCCAACCTGTTTCAGCACAAAGGATTTGTTCATCTCGGCAGCTCCTTGGCACAACCATTTATGACTCAACGATACCTGTAGATTTGTATAGATGCAAGGCAAATTATAGTTACGTGTTACAAATGCAGGCACAACCATTTATGGCTCTACTGCGAGAAAAGCGTTGGGCGTCAGCACAACCATTTATGCCCGCGGGGAGATAAAAGCGGGGAATCCATAGCACAACCATTTATGCTCATGCGAAGCCATAACAGCCGGCCCCATCGGCGCCGATACATCGCCCAGCAACCAAAAGGGAGGAGCTCGCGGGCAGATAGAGCCCGGGCCGAAATCGCCTATGGGCACGTATGCATGCAATGAGCTGAGAATAATGGAGGCGATGAAGTGCTTCCCACCCACGGGACACAGAACAGAGAAAAGCGGTCCCAAGCAGCCTGAGCAGAGACGAATCCGACCAGGCTAAAGAGGCACCACCCGGCACCAGGTGCTGACCACCGCCAGCCTATCGTCCATACCGGCCAGCCCGGGCGCACTCGGCACCAAAGCAGCAGGGTCCGCCCTCGCCAGGCAGATCTCATATCGACCCACCGCCAGCCAAGCATCACACGCTGCGAGCCGGATCGATCACCGCCATCGCAGATGTAACTCCACCCACCACCGTACGCCTGACATCGCACTCTGCCGGGCAGGTCCAGCTGCGCATCGGGCAAGTCAAGGATCGCAAGCCGCCGTATCAGATCCCACACCGCCAGCCACCGACCGCCGGGCATCACAATCTGCCGGCCAGGGCCAACTGCAGCACCGGGCAAGGTAAGGATCGCAAACCATCGCATCAGATCCAGCAGCACCAACCACCGGCCGCTACCGATCATCAGTGGCCAGCTGCAGACCAGGACCAAGACCAAGACCAGCATCCAGCGCCTGCACAGCTGACCGCAGTAACCCCCGTCGTATCCTTCTCAGCCCGTCGCTTTCCTCCCCTGTCAGATCCTTCTTAGGGTCGCCACCGACAGCCTGTGAGCTGTTTCGCTGGACGCAGCCTCCGGGAGCTGGTGGTCGAGCGCCGGCCGCGGCCGCAGAGAAACAGGCACAAATGGTTATGCTGCCGGCGGTAGCAAAAAGCGCAAATCCGCGGCAGCAGAACGATCGCCAGCACAATGAAATGCCAATGCAACAGCAGCACGACCGAAACCCCAAACTAGCGATGGCACAACTCAATAGTTAGAACTGGCGCGAGAACAATAAGAGCCCACTACTCATGCTCTCACGCGCAACAGATGACGTAGAAGGCGCAGTGAAAGAATGGAGATGAAGAAGAGAAAAGAGAAAAGAGTATCTACAGCGGAAGAATGAGCCAACTTCGGTAGCAGCAGGGAGCCGGCGGGCGCAGAGGCAAAAGCAGCACAGACGGAACTGACAGGTGCACAATCGCCGCCGCGATGAACAGAAACTCAAACCAAGCTTGCAGAATGAGGTGCGACACAACGAGCAGCGGGAAAATAGATTCCGGCACAACGAGCAGCGGAAAAAGAGATTCAGCCACATGAAGTGCCGCCGCCAGAATGAGATTGATGGTGCGACCGGGAGAAGAGAAAATGAATGAAGAGAATTAAATTAGATTAAGGGAATGGGCGCGAGGCAGTTCGAGTCAAACACCGCCAGGCCCAAGTAGAAGTCAGCTCATCACCGTATGCAAAAGCAATTATCAGCGGCCTGATCACACTACGCTCAGAAAGAGCTCGGATAATACTTCACAAAATCACCGGTAGGCTTCTGGTCGGCTTTACCAAAGCCGCGGGATTCCACTACGCATAACACCGGTACGCTTCTAGTCAGCTGCGCCAACGCCGGTGGTCACACTGCACATAACATCGGTAAGCTTCTAGTCAGCTTCGCCAACGCCGCAGAGTCACACATCGCATAACACCGATTTGCTTCTAGTCCGCTTCGCTCATAGCCCGGTTCCTACTTGGCCTGTCACCGAATAGTTTCTGGTCTCGCTCAGCCACAAAAAAGGCCCTGCCGACGTTGATCGACAAGGCCTTCACGAGTTTGTTTAAGGATTACTCATCCACGTCGAGCTCTCCTTCAAACTTTGTTTCTACCTGGTCTAGCATGCTGCCCACCAAAGCCTCAAGGGATGCCAGATCATCTTCCCTAGCCTTGAGCGTTAGCTTTACGCCATGGCTCATATTCCGCACGCGCTCATGCATTTCGGCTCTGAGGTCAAAGAGTTTGGAAACCCTTTCACACAGGCTCAGAACCAGCTTGTGATTGGGCTCGAACTCTCGCGCTCGCTTCACTCTCTTCGTGAGCCCTTTGTGACTTACGTTCGTGGACATCCATTTCCCCTTGCCAGCCTTGAGCTTTCGGTAGACCCGGACAAAAGGCCTCGATTGGCCCCGGTGCAGGTTGAAATCAATCCCTATGCGCCCCGTCTGGAACGGCTGCATGACGTAGAGCAATTCGCCCATGCGGACCAGGAGCTGATCGATGCGAATTAGGTAGTCGACGGCAGTGTCGACCGACTCCTTACCTTTGCGCCGCAGCTCTTCGAAATCGTCGATGGAGGGGGGGTTGTGTATAGCCATTGTTTAAGCGTTCGCCGGGGGGTTGTGTATAGCCGCGCCGAGGGGCGCATTCTGGCGAATTCTCTTTGTGCTTATACAGTATTGTCAATACGTGTTATGTATCTTAGACTCCCAGCAGTGCATACAGCGCAGTAGGTACTTCGCACTGCACTGTATGCACTGCACACTGCACAGTGCGCATCGTCAACCCTTCTAAGTCACTGGTTTATAGAGGTTTTATTTCATGAAAGGTCGCGTCGCAATCGGTTTGGATGCGGGTCGTAGCGCCATTAAAGTCGTCGCTTACCACGACGGCAAACGAACTGAGATCATGTACCCCACTCTGGCGGTTCCAGCCGTCGAACTCACCGACCCGACGACTGCGGCTCGCGCCCAGACCGAGACCGAGGTTGTCGATGGAAAGGCATACTTCACTGGCGATACCGCTCGCCTCCAGGGCAACCTCACATCCTCTATTGGGTTGAACGACAATTGGACGGATACCCCGGAATACCTGGCGCTTATTCAGTCGGCTTTTACCAGGCTCCGTGCCAAGGGCGTTCAAGGAATTGATGACGCATTTGTCATCATCGGCACACCGTCCAAGTTGTTCGGCTCTCGCAAGGACAGCTTGGTCGAGCGCACTAGAAAAGCACTCCCTAAAACTGTCGAGTTGAAAGCACTTCCTCAGCCAATGGGCGCTTACTGCGACTACATCCTTGATCAGTCGGGCATGCCCATTGAAAATTTGATCAATGGTGCTAACGGAAGGCCAAAATCCTATGGCGTCATCGAGGGAGGTCATTACTCGACTGACTTCCTTTTGATGAGGGAGGGTCAGTACATTGAACGGGGCGCTGATTCTTGTGCCGGGATGAGTGCAGCGGCTGAGCAGTTGCGCCGCATCTTGGGCAAGCGCGAGATTCAAGCAAGCCTGGTGGAGTGCGAGGAATCGTTCAGCACCAAATCTCTTTTCCAGTACGGCCAAGAGGTAAACATTCAAGAGCAGGTGACCGAAGCTCAGCAGCACGTGGTTCAGGAAGTTATCTCTAAAGGTAACTCTTTGTTTTCCGATGATGCACGGTCGCTCAATGGGATTTTGGTTGCGGGTGGTAGCGCCGAGGCGATCTATGCTCGTGCCAAAGATGTATGGCAACACAGCATTCTTGTAAAAAATCCTCGCTGGGCTGTTGCTGACGGTTTTGCTCGCTATGCCCTTGGACAAATCATCCGGAGCATCGTAAACGCGAATGCCAAAAGGGTGTCTGCTGTAAATGGCTAAGTTAATTCGTGTATATGACCCTAATGAAACTGAGCGCAAAATAAATCTGAATATCCCAGAGGACGTTTGCCCAGGTTTGCTGGAGTTCATGTCCGAACTGCCATACGGTAAAGACACGCCTCTTATCAGGGGTGTCTTTTATCAGTGGTTTTTGAGCCACAGTGAGGCCGGCACCCTAGACCAAGCTCTGAATGACGCTCTTGCTGGCCCGGGGGGAATGATTGCGACGGGCCGCCAATCCAAGCGTGAAAGTGCAGCTCCACCGACTCGAAAAAAACGGGTACCACGGCAGCGAGAGATCACCGCAAAACCTGGGGCTGTCAAAGCTCCTGCAGTCGAGCCACCCTCAGAGCCCCTAGCTCCCGCTGAACCGATGGAGCCGGCCTTGGTTGTCGAGGAGGTTCGCCCTTCCCTGCAACCTGAGCCGGTGTCCCTCCAGACAGGTGCTCCTTTGCACACTGGTGCTGTCGAGGTTCACGTAGAGTCTGTACCTGTCGCCACACCACCTGTCCACGGTATGGGTGCTCAGGACTCACTCATCGACCAACAGCCTCAGATGCTCTCAAGCGCAGATGCCCTTGATGAGGCCAGCCCATCGCATGACTCTCAAGATGCGACACCGGCCGAACCTACAAACGCGCAAAAGGCAGCACTCGACGCGTTGGGCACCATGTTCTAGCCCTCCACAAAAAAATCAGGTGAATGATGAAAATTGGCTCCAAACTGCTGAATGTGGCTCAGCGCTTAGCGGCAACCATGACCGACTTTGTCCTGGTATCGCTGGTTTTGGGAGTATCGCTATCACTACTGGCTCTCGTCATGGCTCATACCGCCCATGTCGATACGGAAGGTCCCTTCGACGTATCTACTCCCGGCCTGAGCTGGACAGAAGGCGCTGCGCTTAGCTTGGCACCGTACTTCCTTGTACTGTTGCCTTTGGTGTGGTTGATCTACGAGGCAACACTGACCAGATTCTGGCGGGGCACCACCGCCGGCAAGCTGTTGTTCCGTGTCAGGACAGTCTCGCTCAAGGGCAACCTGTCCATCTGGCAATGCATCTTGCGCACCACTTTGAAAATCATGTCCGTCTTGCTTTTGCTCAGCATCGGGCATCCGCTCGTGCTAGTCGTTGTGCTTGCAGCCTTCGTCTCAGTTCCGGTTTTCACTGTGAAATCCCAGTTCATCTTCGACCTCATGGCCTCCACCACCGTAGCTAAACGGGGCACATGACTACTCGGCAACAAACGCATGACCGGCCTTAGGGCCGGTTTTTTTTTGGCCCAGGGTAATCGTGTTTATCAGCCCATGTTGAACATCACCTTAGGCAAAGTTAACGGATACTCCCACTGGAGAAGCCAGTCAGGTCCGAGGTCGCGAAGCCTCCTTTGTAGTCAGCCACACGGTAACGGGTTAGCGCACTACCCACATACCGCCTGATATCTCCGCTCCCTAATGCATCCCCTGTGTTTGCCTCTGTGTTCTCGACTCGGTGATGCACCGCCAGTCTTTGAGATCAGACAAATTCGTCGAGTCCGGGCTTCTCCCTAGGAACTGACAACACAGCTGGACGATTAGGTCGAAGCGGTTATCCCTCAGGTCGCTCACCACTACGTGAGCAGCGCAAATGACTTCCCCGGACGCATGTCCTTCACATAGCAGCCAGGTGCAACTGGTGGGGATTCGCAAGCTAGCCAAGCAGGACGTCGTACTGCTGTCGACTATCCTAATGGCGATAAAGAGGTGAGCTCAGTCTTGGTAACGGTGGATTCTCCACCTACAGCGCCGCGGCAGCTGTGGTTACCAGGACTGGGCTCTTTTGTATATCAAAAGGCCCAGTTTTTTTATCTTCCGTTCGCGCCCTCGTGTGGCGATCTCTCTGGTGATGTCGGGATTTTGCCCGCCGCCCCTCTTTCAGTGACGTCTGACCATCCAAAGACCTACTCCGATACCACCTGATCCTTGACTGGCCGATCGTTGGTCAAGGCGGGGGCCACCATGAACACTGAACTACTCCTTTCAGGCTTGTAAGTCCCCGCGTCCTACTGGTGGATGTAGTCCTGCCAGCCCTCGGCAGCATGACTATCTACGATCGTGACATGACCCTACGCTTACAGCCCGCGCTTGAGGCGGTCGCGGCTTGCTTCATCCATTGCATAGATGGTTATCCAATAGTGCCAATTCTCATATGAGCATTTTGCCACTAGCCTTCATGCTCGCCCGCCAGTATTATAGTTACATGTTATCGACCACTCCTGAGGCACACGTGATCAACAAAGTAATCGCCGCATTAGCTGCCACCAGCGTCATCATGGGCTTATCTGGTTGTGCCGCGAAACCTATCACCGTGGAAAAAGGTCCTGTACGCGTTCAGGCGGCTCAGATCAACGGACGCCTCGTATCCGGCGTGACTGTAAAGGCTGTGACCGAAAACGCCGCATTGGCTGACATGACTGCATCTGTGAATGACGCCCTCAAGAAAGCTGGCTATAACCAGACCGCGGGGGATGCCAAGGTCACGTACACAATCAGTGAGGTCTATGCGGGCCCTGCCTCACAGTACAAGGAAGCTCACACTGCAGTGGGCAACGCTGTGGCCACGGGTGCCTCTCTGGCTGTATCCCTCGCGACCTGCTCACTGCTGAGCAATTGCACCGACTCTGGGATGGTTGGGAACAACGTCGCCTCAGGCCTAACAGCAGCATCCGATGCTGCACAGACCACCAACGGCCAGAACGTCGACAAACTCGCCGGTACGAACCTGGTGATTCACACGGTTTGCTTAACCGGCCGTGGTTGTGCCAGTTCAGCTGCAGCTACGTCTGACCCCTCGATTTCGCTGAATGACCTGCGTATGCAGAACGCCATGCTGGGCCTTCCCCGAACGATGAGGATTGGCGAGTAACGCCGTTATCGTATGCGGCCGGCTGCCAGGCAGCCGGCCTTCTCGGTTAGCGCCCTTCCTCCAGCCCCTTCTCCACAGCCCATCCTTCATCCGCCCTCCCATTCACGCCAGTCCAAGGCGTCCAGTTTCAGCAAGAACGTTACGCATCTCCCGTTATCAGGCCGTCCACCGTTCCGGTGCAGGTCATTTTTAAAGGAGATCGCACCATGGCAATGCGCATCATCACGGGACCAGCTGCTCAGCAAAACTCCGCCGCCTGGTACGCATGGCGTAGTGAAGGAATCGGTGCTAGTGAGGCGCCCCAGATAATGGGTACGTCAAAATTCCGCAGTTCATATGAGCTTTTCAGACTCAGGCTAGGGATCGGGCCTCCCCCGCCGCCGAACCCTTTTGTCGATCGAATTCGAGCCAGGGGTCATCAGCTGGAACCCATCGCAAGGGCTGCATACGAGAAACATACCGGTACCACGGTAACGCCCATCATTGCTGAGAGTGACTCGATACCATTTATCCGGGCATCGCTAGACGGCTTCAATCCTTTCCTTGGGATCCCGGTCGAGGTCAAATGTCCAGGGGATACAGCTCATGGGCTTGCGCTCAAGGGCATCGTCCCACCGGAGTATGTGGACCAGGTTCAGCACCAGATCTTTGTTGCCGAAGCCAGCTTCGCCCACTACTACTCGTTCGATGGGTCTAAAGGCGTGCTGCTCAAAGTCATGCGTAACCAGAAGCGGATCGATCAAATCCTAAGGGGTGAGCTCGACTTCTGGCACCGGCTTCAAACAGGCAAATGGAGTACTGATGAATGGGAAGCCGCAGCGGCCGCCTGGCGGAAGTCAAACCAACAATTACAGGAAGCCACAGCGCGGGAGGAAGCAGCACGGGGTGTTTTACTATCGCAGATGCCGCCAGGTCGCAAACGACATGAATGCGACGGCGTATCTGTCCTCCACTCCACTCGTAAAGGGCAAGTCGACTGGCGTGCGTTGCTCAGTGCACACGGCGTTAAGCTGACTGAAAGCCAAATCGATGCCTACAGGAAACCCGCTGTAGAGAACGTGATAATTCGCGATCAGCTCGGTCCCCGCCTGTCAGAACCCGCGTTACCTGCGGCACAGTTGCTTCAGTCTGGCCCATCCGTGCAACCTGCACAGCTAGCTCCTAAACCAGCGACACGAAACCTGAAGAAAGACTTCGTCTTTTAACGCCACACATCCCCCGGAAACGGGGGATTTTTTTTGCCTTTTGCATATCCGTGTGCGGCATCTCCTTTCATGAAGCGAACCGGGGAGACCGAATGAAACGTATTAATAGGCATGTATCCGCTTGGCTTGTAGCAGTTTGTATCTACATCGCGTTGCTAGCGGCTACCGGCGTAACGCACAAACTAGCGCTATTCACATTGACGCTGCTTATTTGCCTACCAACTATTGCTTGGTGGAAAACAGGGAGTTTCACCTACTGGCCAGTTCTGCTGTCCAAAATTGACAGAGCGCCATTCAAGCGACAGATAAACGAGCACGAGCGCGCTAGACAAACTCCACGCAAGCGCGATACGCCCAAAACGTATGACCTTAGCGACATTCCGCACCCACCAAAAAGAAGAAACGATGCACATCTCAAAAACCTTCCTCAAGGCAACGGCATTACTCCACCCGCCAATAAAAAGCGGCTAGAAACAGTGCAATGTGCACTCGTATCAAAGCTGCCGACCACGGAAAATGCGGCACCTACTTTTGGATCCATGGGAGACCTATTCGAGGATCAAACCCGCATAGTAGACACGTCAGGAGATATTCTTGTTGTTCCTGATGGAGACGTCTTTCTATAACTGCATCACATAAACCAGCGCCTACTCTAAGGTGCTGGTTTTTTTATTCATGAAATAGATTACACTTGCCAAATTCAAACCATGAGCGAAATTTTTGCATACGAAAAATCGTGCATACCAAATTTTGCACGCATTAAAGTGCTTTTTCAATGGAACTTTTCTGGCGCCGATTTGTTGACCCTCACAACAACACGTCCCTATAATTTGTCCCGCATCGCCAATCAACGGATTAGATAGGAATTAGGGACACAGCATGTCTTTCAGCTTTGACACATACCAGGGAGCTACGGAAATAGGTCTCGCGTCGCTGGGTTGCTTCTCAACGGATGGCAAGCCACATTGCCCCAAATTCAATAAAAGCTGCTCCAACAAGTGCGCTTCAAAGTGCATGCTCAAAGCAATGACAGACTTCCCAGAAGCCAAGACCGAGATCCTGCTAGCCGGCGTCGTTATTGCGTCTACTTTTGCATCAGATATGACTGAGGTTCACTTGGCTTTGTCCGGCTTCGAGCGGGCAATCCAGGCTACCTGCATCTGATCCCCCCCCCTGCATCACCAATCACATGCCTGCGTAATGCACAGTACAACGATTTGAAACGGCACAGTCTTCCACTTACGCGTTATGGATTCGATTGACGTTCTCTGTCACGTACGTATAATCAATAAAGGCGGCCCTTTGTGGTCGCTACCAGAGGTAATGTTTCATGATCCACGAGTACTCCCCAATCGAAATCGGCCTGGACGCCCTTGGTGTGGAACCTGGTCAGAACCCCAGCACAGTGTTTGGGGTGGATGATCTAAGCCAAGCGGACCAGATCCGAAATGTAGGTGAGCGGATCGAGCACGCGATGAGTGCCTACCCTGAGATCAAGACTGAGATCTTGGCCGCCGGCATCAATGTCCTCCTCGATGTGTCCAGTTCGCTGGCGCTGTTCAGGAGTGTCGCTCTCCCTCTCCTGGACCGATCAGTGGATACCGTGGCTGCGTAGGTTTGATAAATCAACGAGCCCTTTATGGCAGTAGAAAAGATTGATGCCCTGGAGCAGGAGACTGCTTCAGGGCCTGAGCAAGACACCGACATCGAGTTACTCCCCCCCTCAGAGCCCTCCGGCCCCCCCTCGACCTTCGAAAAGCTGTGCGGGACCTACATCTCGAACATGGACCGCTCACCCCAGTTTGTGAATCGACTGGCCTTCGAGATGAACCGCGATGAGCGCGTTCGCAAAATCTGCAGAGTCAAGCTCCGTCAAAACAAGTGCGAACTCACCGACTTTGATGAGGTCTTGCAAAGAACGCTGGAAGTGTTCTTTGGTTCCATGCTGGCGAAGATTGAAGATCAGGATGCCGTTTATGCGGTGGTCTACGCTGTGGCACACAACGTCAGTCGAGAAGTACTGAGGGATCGCCAGAAGCTGTTGATCAATCACCGCTCCATTGAGGACATGCAGGAGAAGGGTGAGGAGCTTGAACAAGTCGGGCTAGCCGACCAGGTAGAAGTAGACCACGATCGAGATATCGATACAGAAGCTGCCACCATCAAAATGGCCGCAGCACTAAAACGGGTGATCAACGGAGAACAAACAGTGGCCAGTTCCGGCATCTACGCCATGGATCAAGATCCAATGGTGCGCCTTGTACAACCTCAGCCTTCGGACGACCTAGAACACGAGATGGACACTTCATCGCGAACCAAACCAGCTGAAGCTGGTGCAAAGCGTCCCCGCGGTGGAAGCCGGGCCGAGCTTTCGGTTGATCAGCAAGAACTGGTGAAGATCGGCTCTGACCTGGGCCTGCGCAATCAAGACTATGCCTTTGCCCTGGGCATTGGTCTCCCTCGACTCTCCTCGTACATCTATGGCCGTACAGCGTCGGTGCCAATGGAAGTAATGGAAAAGGCTCGTGGTCTTCTAGCGGAGGAGCCACATCGGAGGGAACGCCTTAAGCGCTTCGACCGAGACATGAGCGTTATCCTGGCTGATTGGATGACTCGCCTCGCCATTGATGTCGAGAAAGACGAAGACATGGCCACTATACTTGGGGTGACCAAAATGACGATCTACCGGTGGCGTAACAACGAAACCAAACCAGATGCAACGGCTCTGGCTCGCTATGAGCAATGGATCGACGACTACGAGCATCGCATCAAGAAAGCAGTCGAGCAGCGGCTTCAAGCAGAGCGCTCATAAGGTTGAACCCGCATTTATGCGGGTTTTTTTGGGGCGTAAAAAACCGGCTGTAGCAGCCGGTTTTGTGAAGAGCTCAATTAGCTTTTCCAGGATTCGACGACGTCACCACCATACTGAGTTTTCCACTCTTTCAGCTGCCGGTGATTGCCACCTTTGGTCTCGATAGTCTCACCGGTATGCGGGTTTTTGTAGACCTTAACTTCGCGTGGCTTACGCTGCTGCCGATCACCTTCCGATCGTGCGTTGATCTTCCGCAGACTCGAAGCCGGATCGAGGATAGCGATGATTTTTCCCAAATTCGCATCGTACTCTTGCATCAGGCTTTTGAGCTTATTCTCGAACTCAATTTCACGTTGCAGCCCAGAATCATTTTTCAGCGCCTCCAGAGCAGAAAGTTGCTCTTGCAGCGCCTTCTCTGCAGCACGAAATTCAGCCAACTTGCTCATGTTTAACCCTCATTAATGTACAATTCAACAAACAAGCATCGATAACTAATTTGCAAAAATACTATACCTCAGGTGCTGCACGCTTTCTACTGACTCGACGGAAATCCCATGATTTGCAACGCTGATGAATATGCAAAAACCGGTCGCCACCACCACATTGCAACACTGATAGCTGGTCGTACGTTCGAAGGCGTTTACTTGGTTGCAGAACCACCCAAGACTGCATGCATAGAGGGGGACACGTGGTTGAGCTTCACTGCATCCGACCTCACCGGCAGCATCGATTGCATCGTGGACCCAGCAAAGGCAGGCTGGGTAGAGGGTGACCGCTTTTCGAGCTTTAGGGTTTTACTGAGAGGTCAGGTAACCCACTTCCAAGGCCAGCGGCAGGCGCGCATCAGCGAGCTACACCAAGTGATAATGCAGTGGTAAAAAAAAACCTTCTGGAGGGTATCCAGAAGGTCTTTTTTACACCAAGGCCCGAATGCAGGCCTTACTCAATGCAACACGGGTGATGCTCGCCATCTCCAGTACCTGATAAGCGGCTGCAGCCCTCCCCTCCCCCAGTGCCACGGTAGCCAGTGTCAACAGAGCATCTGCTGGCACGAGCGCAAACTCAGCGGAACTGGAATCTTCGAAATCAAGGGTAATTTCCTCATCATCCGCTACCCGATCGCCGGAGCACAGCCCGTCAAAGGCATGAGGGGCCTCGGATAGGATGAGGTCGAAGAACTCAACATAGGCGCTCAACTCGCTGGTAGAACCAGCTGAGAACGTGCGGCCATTGTTGAGGGAATTTTGAACGGTGTGAATCACATACTCGACAGCCTCTACTTCGCTGAGGAGGTCCTGGCCAGCCGACAACAGCGAATCCAGTACAGATGCCCCAGTGGCAACATCTGTCAGCCCTGTGACATCCAGGTCACCACCCAAATCGCTGTAGCGACACTGGGCGAGTGCCTTGATCTGGGCTTCATAGGACGAATCGGCTTGGACCTCCCCCGCGAACGGGTCCCCGTTGGGGAACAGTCCGGAAATCAGCAGGGAGCGAGTTTGCGCTTGATTATGTTGTGGGTACGAAATCATGTGAGTCTCCTGAAAGAGTGTGCTGTTGAGGCTTCTCGCCTAACTGCCTTGCTTCAGGGGATGTGTCACATGCATGTGTAAGATGAAATCATGAACCAATAACCAAGAAATACTCAACTAGTGCAAATCAATTCTATCAGAGTACAGATTCGTGATGTGGTTTCCTGGAATCGCTTTTTTTGGGCCATTTGACACTATCGGCGCAGGATTCCAACTCTTGAATCATTAATGACCATGCTTGTTCAAGACGTTACAATTTGACTTTCTACCTACGGATAGATGGCTCAAATTTCACTGAGACTTTTTATGAAAGCCCTGGCAAATATTTTCAAGAATCCCGCAGCCTTACCCACGATTTCTTCGGTGGTTATGGAGCTACTAGAGATGTCTAGGGACCCCTCAGTGCCGTTGTCCAGCATTGTGAAATCAGTGAGCATTGACCAGGCTCTCGCCGCAAAGGTACTACGAACGGCCAACTCTGCATATTTCGGACGCAGCGGAACTGTTTCCCGTCTCGAAGATGCGATATCTACAATTGGCATACACAATTTCCGTACCACCATTATCACGACAGGTCTATTGAAAGCGCTGCCGGACGCACCAGGCATTGATATGCCGACCTACTGGAAGATGGGTTTGCATACCGCGTTCATGGCATCTGCCCTGGCAGAGAGCATAGGTACTGAACGGGATATCGCTTTCACTACTGGTTTGATGCAAGGCATTGGCGCGCTTCTCATTCACCTGGTAATGCCCGATGAAGCCTGCACTGTTGTTCAATCCGTTGATGCATTCGACCTTGCCGGCCGGCGTGCTGTCGAGCAGGCGCAGCTTGGATTTGACAATGCTGAGGTTGGTGCAGAGCTGCTGAAGCGCTGGAAATTCCCTACCCCAATTCAAAAAGCGCTGCTCACGTATTCCAATAGATCCCCCCTACCCGATATCCTTGGCCAATTGCTATCAGTATCCTCGACCTACGCATATGGCGTGGTTATGGGGTTGGATATATCATCACTCGCAGACAGGGTTGACCCAGAGATAGCAAAATCTCTCGGCCTCTCTCATGATTTGTTGGATAGCTGCCGACAACGTGTGTCTGAATCAGTGCTGATGATCGGTTAAGAGAGAAGGATTTTTAGTGAACCCAGGGCTCCGCCTATATCAGGCCATAATCGATAGATCTGAACTGCTATCGCTCCCCTTCCAAGAGGCTAGCAAAGCCTGTGGTTTCACCGCAGACACGCTGGCCAGTTGTTTTGGGGATGAGTCAAAAGCCAAACCGCGTGCCCTCCACGACGTACTGGATCGAAAACGAATCGACCTGATCGCTGCATTTCTTCATTGCTCGGGGTTCCGAGTTCTGCAGATGGCGGACGTTTTTCGCTGGTCGGACTACTGCCTGATCCAGCAGTCCGCGATGTTTAATGCAAAAGCCGTGAGCAAAAGCCATGAGACCGCTGCCTATTTCGAGGATGTCACGAAGGCAGACGTCGCCTCATCCCCAATTTTCATCCTGGATGAACTGATCGCAGCTACTTGGTCAGAAGACCTGAAAGAAGCGGCAGAAAAAATCCAGGTCCCGTTTGAGACGCTTAATTCCTGGCGCACGGGGCGCCCAAAGCCGTCGCTCCGAGATCTTACTGTTATCAGGGCCGTAGCGAAGCGTATTGATCTCGGGACCCCACTGATCATGATGTCGTTGGGAGTACTAGCGAAATCTGATTTCCTGTTGGATGGATGCTCCGTCGATATTGAAGACGAACTGAACAAAGCCCTCGATATAGACATTCTATAGTTATTGCTGCTTTTTTATTCCAAAAGTAGATATAACACGTATTGATAACGCAAGACCCTATTGCTAGTATCCGCTAGGTTACGAACGGTATTTTACTGAGCCAAGGGTTCTTCCTTATGCATTTCGATGCCCAGTCTGCATCAGCCAAGCTCACTAGTTTGCGAATCCCAGTACCCGCCATCGATGTGCTCGGTGAGGTCTACAAAACAGAGGGTGATGACCTCAGCGATGCGATCGAACGGGCGCAAGCGGGCGACAACTCAGCCCTGCACTATCTTCGTGGAGTCTTCTTCACGATTCTGCCTGGATGTGCTGAGCGCATCCTCCAAGCCAACCTCCCTCAGCCTTCACTGCCTGTGCTGATCGGCATCGGGAAAGCTCAGGGTCCACAGTTCTCTCAACAGCTCAAGCATTGGTCTGAGGGTGGATACGCAGACTCTGATGTTGGTAGGTCTCTGTGCGAGACCTACCGAAACGCTCACTCGCAGTTCTCCTCATCGCAGGAGCCAGAGGTGCTGATCGAAGCAACTGACATTGAGGCTGCCGAGGAGCCAGTCACCTTTGACAGTGCCTGCGAGCCTGCAGGCGAAAAGACCTTTGTCAGTCGGCATGTCTATGGCGGAAAGGTCGCAGTGTGCTTCCAATCCGATACGACCAGGGGGGGTGAACACACGATTAGAATCGAAGCTGCGGAGATAACTGCATCCAAAAAATTTAACTGGTCTGACAAGATCAGCATTCAGCTTTCTGGACGCGAGCTGCCCAGCGTGTTGGCGACCTTCATGCAGATGCAGGGCAAGTTCGATGGGAAAGGGCATGGTGCGCAAAACGAAAAGTGGTTCACTATCGAGAATCAGCCCGGGAAGGTTTTTCTCTCGGTGAATACGAAAGGTAGGCCACCTCGATCGTTGCCTATCGGCCCGGGCGACTGCTTTGGCGTGGTGACTCTACTCATTGAGCAGATGCTGAAGAACTCCCCTTTCCTCTCCGCAGATACCCTACTGAACATAGTCCAGCGTACCGCGCAGATAACCCCGCAGCCGTCCTCGGACGTCCACAGATAGCTTTAGATCTTCGCACTACCCAGCAAGAATTGCAGGAGTGTTTCCGAGCTTGGGGTCTCAGGGAAACGCTCCTGGAACTGGATCGCTACCAAGCAATTGATCACCATGGTGTTCAAACCCTTCGACCGGTATTGCGAGTAGGCCAGATCATCTTTGCGTAGCTCGGTCTCATATTTCTCCGCGAGCTCTTTCTTCTGCTCATCCGACAACACCATGAACTGGGCGCGGATTGCTTCACGCTGAGCAGCACCCCACTGTTCCAACAGATCTGCCATTTGGTTCGACGGTGCTGCTTTTGGCGCTTGCGAAGGCGCTGGTGCAGGCTTTGCCTTATCACCTGATTTTGAGGCGGCCGGCTTTTTGCCTTTGCCTGTCTCCGCGGCTTTCTGTTGAGTTGGCGCCTTGGCGTAGTTGTTGGCTACCGCGGCCTTGAAATATGCCGCTGGACTTGCAACGTTAGCCCCCTCTTTACGCATCTGTGCCTCGGTGTAGTCAGCTTGCGCTAGCAGATACTCTTCGTCATGGGTCATGCCAAGCTCAGCGATATCCTTTTGACTCAAGGACAGAGCTTTAAGGCGCTTTGACACATCCTGGCTAACCAGCTCTGGTGATGGTCCAAGGTCTAAGCCAGGCTGAATCAGGGTCTCCAGCTTGAACCAAAGCTTGTCCATCTTCCGGTTTAGCTTGGTGACGTGCGGCGTGATGCGAAATCTCCGTTCAATGCTGTTGACCTGGTCGATTGCGCGACCCAGCATTTTGTTGAAGTCGCGAAACTCGGCATGTGGTGTAGCAGATCCAGACAGCACAACGCTCCACTCGGACCAATGTGCACGGTAGGTCTCCCCCATGGGTGAACCGAGGTAGCGAGATGTGATCTCGTGGAGAGTGAGCGCAGAAAAACTGGAGAAATGGTACTGCATCCGCAAGTCGATCAGGTTGAAGATCGCGGGGTCCAGTAGTCGGCGTTTCAGATCAGGCGGGAACGAAAAGCGGAGGGTCTGCCCATCTTCCAAGATGTAGGCTTCAGCGATCAGGTTTGCGATGCCCCATTCGCTCTTCCGCCCAGGGCTTTCACCCTTGTAGTCAAATTCAACCTGCGTCTGAGACATGCTCACGAGTACCTTTTTGAGGTAATCACGGCTGTTCGAGGTGGTGTGCCCAATGTTGTCCTCGACCTGCTTGATCGGGATCTCGTGAACCATCTCCTCCCTCGGCCGCTGCTGAGCGAATTGAAGGAGGGTGTTATAGAGCTTTCGCTGAAGGAATGTGAAGTCACTGGCGGCAGAGACGTTTCGCATCGAAAGGGCTTCGGTGGCCTTTTTCAGCTCGACGGCTTTGGATGGTTCAACATCACGAACGACTTGGAGCTTGGGTGCTCTCTTGCGTTTTGCTGGACTAGTATCCGTTGTTGCTCCGGCTGTACGCTTTTGTCGCGTAGCTCGCGGTGTGGGGGTTTCTGAGTCCATGTGAATTGTGCCATCGGTGACTGTGGTGGCACATTACTCGAACGTATGACACCTGGTCAACGAAAATACGGTTCCAACGTTAGTGCCCAATTGTGCCATCCCTAGGGACTGCTTTTGCCCTTCGCTTTTGACTCAAAAAAAGCGATAGCAAAAAACCTACAACAGCTTGTTTCTGTTTTCACTGCTTTTTTAAAGCTTTGTTAGTGAATCCCTCGAACCCTTGAAATACAAGGGCTCTAGCCATTTTTGTGTGCCATCTCCAGGGGGAACAGTGCCATCCTCCGAGACTAATGTGCCGGCGGTAGATGGCTCCGGTGCCATTCTTAGAAACATGTGCCACCTTTAGACCCGTACTGTGCCATCGCTAGGCGATCTCGTGAATTGTGCCACTGGTAGGCATGTGGCTTCCTAGCGATGGCACAATTGGATCTAGCCCAGTAAATACGGGCCCTCCAGCCATTACTGATGATCGATATCGCATCAGCACCTTCACTAACGATGGCACTCTTCATCACGATTCGTGGCACGCGAACCCCAGCGATCTGCCGAAATTGCTTTAGCAATGCTCTAACAATGGCACATTACGTTTCTTTAGGCTTATCAGACACCTACAGAACCCCTCCTGCCCCTGACGATGGCACAATTGATGATTCAAGGGGGGGGCGACTCCCCCTTCACACCCCCTAGTACTGGCTTGACACGACGCATAATGACTCAACCTCTTTGAACTAGTTGAACGGAGCTCGCGATCGGCATCGTTGATATAGTTTTCACTGTGAAAAGTGGCATAAGACTGATGGGGAGGTACTCGAAGCGTGGCACATTTGGCTGGGTGGCACTGCCCCTACCCCATCTAGAGATGGCACATTTCGGTCATGATCCCCATCTTGCCCACTAGCAATGGCACATTTGGGAAAATTCGAGCTGTCGCGCCTCTAGAGATGGCACATTTCGCTGTTTCGCCCGGTGATCCGCCAGTCAGGTCCAGGGAGGCTCACGCCTACGAAGGTCTCCACCTCTAGCCATGGCACATTTGGCGGCGTCAGGTTTTCACGTGAAAACATTGCTGGCGGGGCCCAGCAATCCCCCTCGATCAAGAGGCCTGGGTCGCTGAAGTCATGGCAGCGAAAATGCGGTGCGATCGAGTCGACCAGGCTACGAAACAAGATGTCAGGCTGCATCCGCGGTGCCTGGCCGTACCTGTCCATCATCGATACGTCGCAGTCATCATCGATTCCTGCCGGCGAGATGGCTACGCCTGATGTAACGAGCATGGGCGATAACGACGGAATAGGCCGCCATTGCCAGAGTACCCGTGGCCTTATCGGGAAGAGCCGTGTTGCCGGCCTAATTGGCGGGAATAATGTAGCTGCTCGGCCTGGCAAGGCCTCCTAAAAGGCAGTCGCACTGAGCGAGCCCGCCCGCAGCTAAAGCCCGTGGCGGTAACCAGGTGCGCAGATCACGCTCTCTCTATGGGTATGGGCAGCATGGCCCAGGTCTTGATCGGTTGCAGTCTTGACTGACCTAAAGCCCCGATTTTTTTGTGTTGGCTGGCCTCGCCCAGGCATGCTTGCCTGCTTCGACGTCGCTTGCTGCCCGGGGAAATGAACAGGATCGAGTAGGGTGAGGGATTTTTTTTCCCTCAGCCCTCTCACACCACCGTACGTGCGGTTCCGCATACGGCGGTTCAACTAATACGCTGGAGTCCCTGCACAGTGCTGCGCAGCGAGACCAGCCCCATTTTGGCGAAGTACAACGTCGGTACTGCCTGATTCATGTGTTTGGATGCCGAGTTCCACCAAGGCCCTCGCCCGTTTACACTCGACTTCCACGCCCGCTCAGGCCTAAGCCCAAGCAAGATGAGTCGTCGTTCGCGGGTCTTCGGGGTTTTCCACTGTCGCCAGAGCAGGCAACGTAGTTTTCGACGCAGCCACCAATCGAGTTCCTCCAGCATCCGCATGTTCGCGGTAAGCCGAAAGTAGTTTGCCCAACCCCGCAACACGGGATTTAGCATCTCTATAGTGTGAGACAAGGACCGTCCTCGCCCCTTGCGCAGCAACTCACGAACTCGATCCATCAGTCTTCGCAGGCTTTCGGGGGCAGGTCGCACCCGTGTCTCTTGGCGATAGATCGTAATCGCGTAGCCCAGAAACTTTCGCTTCCAAGGCCGTGCTACTGCGCTTTTCTGCTCGTTGATACGTAGCTTCAGATGACCCTCCAGGAAGGCTCTGATGTTCGCCATCGCCCGTTGCCCTGCGCCTTCACTGCCGATGTAGATATTGCAGTCGTCAGCATATCGGCAGAACTTCAACTGCCGCCTTTCCAGCTCTCGATCAAGATCGGTCAGCAGGATATTCGACAGTAATGGGGACAGCGGCCCACCCTGAGGCGTACCCTCGCTGCGGGGTTGAATCACGCCATTAGCCATCATCCCCGCCTCTAAGAAGCGCCGGATCAGCTTGAGTACGCGACCATCCCTCACTCGATAGGCGAGTCGAGCCATCAACACGTCGTGGTTGACCCGGTCGAAGAATTTCTCCAGGTCGATGTCCACTACCCAGTGCTTTCCTTCGGCCACATACTCTTTCGCCTTGACGACCGCATCGAGCGCACTTCTCTGCGGACGAAAGCCGTAGCTGCCATCGGAGAAGGTTGGCTCGAAGATCGGTTGCAGTACTTGATGGAGCGCCTGCTGGATAAGCCGATCCACCACCGTGGGTACGCCGAGTGTTCTAACCCCGCCATTAGGCTTGGGAATGTCCACTCGGCGCACCGCCCGTGGCAGGTACCGATCCTCCAGCAGTGCCGCCTTCACACTTGGCCAGTGCACCAACAGCCAGTCCTTCAGTTCCTCAACCGTCAAGCGATCAACGCCTGGCGCGCCTCGGTTCTTCAGGACGCGCTTGTACGCTCGTCGCATGTTGCTGGGTTCGACCACCTGCTCCATGAGCCGGTAGTCCTCCGATTTCGTTCGCCCAGCCGTCGCCGCAACCCCCTCAGCACCTTGCGGGCTTCTTTCCGGATTCCGTCCGGCCATGGCAGGCAGGCCTCCCGTGTCGGGAGCTTCTGCGTCATCGTGGGTTGTCGAGATCAGCTGTTCTACTCTCGGTATTAATCGTTCAGGCCTTCAGTCTCGCGACCTACTATGCCCTCTGCTGACTTCTGCACAGTCATTCCAGCACCTCGCGGTGCCGGTAGCCCTGACGGGCAACCGTGCAGATCTCCCCGGGTATTGCGCACCCACTTTCACGCTTATGCCTGTCGGATCTACGTCATGGCGTTCTGTGCAAGTATTGGGTTTCGCAGATTTCGGACTGCTTACCCCGCCATGCCGCCTCGTATCCGCTTCCTGTTCGTCAGGCCAGCGATTTGCCTCGGGCTTCCTTCAGACTCGCAGTCGCCCGCGAAACCCTTGCCTCTAGCTAGCACTTCCCCTTGCCGGGTGTGCGGGGGACTTCCACCCCTGAGTGAGCGCGCCCTGCCGGGCGCACCAAAAAAAAACCCCGCTAAGCGGGGTCTGGGGTTATCAGAATTGGAACCGAGGATCACCTGTATCCACTTGACCATCCTGAGACGGGGTTCCTTGCGTTGTAGCGTCAGCTGCTGGCGATGGCTGGCTTACAGGCCGTACCTTTGTTGTAACCGAAAGGCTGATGAATGGTGCTCCACCGTCCACGCCCTCTTTGCGCCAGCCTGCGATACGCATTTCGTGGTTGAAACCGAAGCTACCCGCATAGTCCGGGCCTTTATCCTTCTTGTCAGCTTCCTTGAACAGGCTGGCATTGATCCCGCCTACTGACAGTGAGTAGAACTTCTCGTTCGAGCCATTCTTCTGCTTGAGCCAGACCGCTACCTCAAGCTTCAGCTTCTGATTGCGCTCCTTGTTCAGCGGGAACTCCATATAGCCAATCATCACGGGTGCTGCATCAGATGTGCGGTTCTTGTTCTCGAAGATGGTGCCGGAGCCTTCGCTCAATACCACTGCAATAGACATGCGTTTCTCCTGATCGGTTGGGGGCGTATGCGCCATAGCTTGCACTGCTGTTATGTAGCACATGGCTTTATATTCGACGCATAACACGTAAACGTACTCATGTTGAATCTGATGGTAACAGATTGATGTGGGTGCCCATGCCTTTGATCTACTAATCAAAGAGGTCGCTATGCTAGGCCAAGCACATGCACTGGCTATGTTGGGGGCTACGGCGAGAACGTTTTGGCGGTTCCTCTATGCACTGCACCAATGGTCCTCGATGAACCGGGCGCCAGAATTTTCACTGTGAAATGGATAATTTTTGAGCTCGTTTCATCCCGACGTTTCACAGTGAAATCACCACGTGAGTTGATGGACGGCCGGATGCCGGAGCCGAACCTGGAGACCGTGGGACTGCGTAGCAGCGCGCAGATAGACTTAGAGACCGCCTAGCGCGAATGCCTGACATTCGCCAGCTTTACAAGTGCATCGGCATGGTCCAGGAGCACCCGATCATCGTCGGCACTGGCCAGGTTGTGGCCGACCAAATGCAGGTCTGGCCGACGAATAAGCCGCTGATGGCTACAACATCGCGCCCACGCTCCTGTCCCATGGAATCGATGACTTCGTCGGGTGCGCCGCCGGAGCCGCTTCCGCGAGGAATAAGAAGGCAACACGGCGCGAGAACCTTGGCCTAAACAAATGCCGAATAGTTGCTTCGCCTGACCTGCCCGGGGAGTCGTCACATGCGCAGACCCGGATTCTCACCGAACCCACCGCGGAAGCGCTGTAACCCAGTGATCCGGCCGGCGACTCGCGCTTATTCCGCTGTTGCCTGGGGTAGTACGCCACGGGGGCCCTGGCGGTGGACACCGCGCAGCAGGGCACTGCTCAATGGAATGGACCATCGACTTGTGTGCCCTGTTGTTTTTCGCATTTCCTTTAACCGCTGGGAATGTTGATGAGCAGTTCGCGGTAACCGCGATATGGGGTGCTACCCCCGAGGGTTTTCACTGTGAAAAGGTCGGAAAGCCGCCAGTGGCGCCAATTACACACGGGCTGATTAAGCCTGGCAGTTCGATTCCTGTTTACGTACCGAGCTGCGTTTTGAACCCAGGCTCATCGAGGTGAAGGTTTTCACAGTGAAATAGAGAAACCGGACCCTGTCCGTACATGGGGGCGTGGCATTTTCACCGTGAAAAGCTCGACGCTAGGTTGAAGCCAAGCACGCTGCCGCGGATCACTCATTCCCATTAACGGACGGAGATCCTGGTCGGTTCCTAGTTGAACCTTTTGCCTTTTGGCCTCGTCAGCGTGAAGGGGTGCCTTTTCACAGTGAAAGCGGATGACACACCGTTCCGGCAGTGGGTGATGTGATCATCAAAGATGTAACGCGCATCCTATTATCTGTGGGCACTACCCAAGACCAGCCAAGTCATTTCACCGTGAAAAGGGAGGCGGAAATCTATGGGTATTCACAACAAGCACATTCCTGACACTGGTTATTGGTCTCGGCCTTGGCTGCCCCGCATAGCCTGGATCTTCTAGACAATGGCCGGTGCAGCACCTGTCTTGGTAAGGAGTCCCCATGTCGAAATGCCCGAGCGCACTTTCACCGTGAAAAGTTGCCATGATCGGTGCTTGGAAAAAATCGACCTTTCATTGTGCTGATGCAACTTGCCGGCGGCGCCGGTGATGTCAGTATCCCAGGAGCAGAACGAGACTTCTGAGCACGGCTCAGAGAAGGAAGAGATCAGTTGGAAGCCGATTACCTTTTCACTGTGAAACGACCCGTTCTTAGCTCCAGGGCCACGGCAATCGGCGGGAGCGCGTCGTGCTGTGAAATGGTGTGGCTTGGGAAAGAAGGGCTGATTGAGCGTTTCACAGTGAAAAGCATGACCCCGTGATTTATGCAGCATAAGGGCTATGCAGTGCGCAGTGAGCAGTGAGCAGTGAGCAGTGAGTAGTGTGAGGTGTGCACTGCATAGTGCACAGTGCGCAGCGTGCAATGAGCGCGGATAGAGAGCACTGGTGCCTGGTAGTCATGGGGAATGCGGCTTGTTTTCACAGTGAAACGCCGGAGGCAGGACGGAAAATTTTCACTGTGAAAAATAGGCAAGAGAACAAGAAGTGATGTGAACCAGGACGGAGCCTTTCACAGTGAAACTGAGAAAAACCCAACAATATCAGTGGATTAATAAGGGAAAGGCGAGGGCAGCCTTGCCGCCGGAGGGACCGGCGGCGGAAGGGACATTAACTACGCGTTTTGAGCATCTCCTCGATGTATGCGAGGACCTCTGCAGGATCAATGCCTTTGGGAGGGGTGAGAATCAACTTGCGCCCATCAATACGAGCGTCTAGCTGGGTACGCTCTTTGTAGTCGATCTGCCGCGGTGGGATTGGAGCTTGAGGTGACGTCTTGCGCCGAACCTCACCCTTGGCCCAGTTTATTGCACTGTCCTGGGAAGCACCTTCTTTAATTCGATTTGCTGCGGCCAGAACTGTCTCAATATGACCCTTGTCAGCCAATGCAACCATTTCGGAGACAACCCTGTTACCAATCAGGTCAGGATCTTCTTCCAGCAATGAAATGACACCCTCAGGCAGCTTGAAATAAGCAAGGCAGCGGCTGATCGTGGCCATGCTTCGACCGACACGGCGTGACAACTCCGCCTGGGACTGTACTACCTTGTCATCGAGAAGCTTCTTGTAACTTGCACCACGCTCGAATTCAGTTAGGTCTTCCCGGGCGTCGTTGTCCGTAACCGACAAGATCGCCGCTTCAGCATCCGACAGATTCCGGATGAGCGCGTAGATGTAGTCTTTGCGGAGCAGCTCATGAGCTAGGAACCGGCGCTCACCAGCAATGAGCTCGTATGTACCGTCAGCAAGAGGGCGAACGATAATCGCGTTGTTGAGGCCTTTATCTTCAATCGTGTTCGCGAGAAGGCCAAGTTTCTCGGGGTCAAATTTGCGGCGTGGCTGATACTTCCCGCGGCGTATGAGCGTCAATAGCAAGAACTTTGCCTCGCCTGGCAAGCGCTCGCCGCTCAAGAAAATGTCATCCAAGCCCGGCTGGTGCACGTGATCAGCATCAGCAACAGGAGCTCGTTCCAGCGGTTCCGCTGAGATGTCCCTTTCTTCATCAAGGTGCAGAGAACTGAGCACCTCACTCATCGGCCGGAGGTTAGCTTCCGGAATGACCTTCGGAACATGTACGCCTTGGATGGTAGCCGAGCCCTCAGCCGGCGCGATCACAGTAGGCTTGCCGATAGGGCTAGAACTCCTCATTTACCCTTCTCCAGGACTGTTTTGATGCGGCCAACCATTTCCTCGAACACATTGCGGAACGCGACCAAAGAATTCTCACCACCTTGTTTCCAGAGAGAAAGAGGTACGCCGTCTTCTAGGCTTTTCGAGTAGTCCTCGGAGTGGAAGAGCGGTTGTTCCGTAACCTTCCCTGGGAACAAACTGGACAAGCGAGCGAGGTTCGCTTGTAGGCGGGGGCGGTTGCGCATGTACATGGTGGGAACTGCAACGATCTCTGGAGCCCGACCGAAATCGGTGCTCATTTCATTGATCTTGTGCGCCAGTCGAGAGAGCGCACGGAAGGAGAATTTGTCCATACGGATTGGGCACAGCAGGAAATCAGCTGCGGCCAGGCTGTTCCGGGATAGCATGGTTCCAGAAGGTGCGTTATCCATGATGATCACATCATAGCTTGATAAGTCGCAGTGAGGGAGCTGACCTTTGCGAGCTCGTTCGATGAACAGTGAATACCGGAAGTCGGCACCCTGGGCGTTACGGAGCACAACGTCCATATCGTCCAAGGAATCGTAAGCTGGGATGAGGTGGGGGCCGTGCTCCCCAAATGGTTTTTTGATCACCTGGTCCAGGGTCATTTCTGGGAAGTTTCCGAGACGTATCAGGTTCCCGAGGTGGCCCTCTACTGCTCTGTCAGCAGGAAGGCCAAGCTCTACAAGCTCCTCGGTAGTCTGGTCAGGGTCATAGCCCAGCATGCTGGACACGTCGGCTTGAGGATCGTTGTCAATGATCAGGGTCTTGAAACCTGCCAAAGCGAACTCGATGCCGATATTGCAAGTGGTGGTAGTTTTCGCGGTCCCACCTTTTTGGACGTAAGTCGAGCAGGTGATTGGTCTCGAAAATCCTTTAGTGTTCCCATTTGCACGACGAATCGACGCAATCAGGAACATGTCAGCTAGCGTGTAGCTCCTGACCTCTACGGATCCGCGTGCGACACGTGCGATGTTGAGGTCGTGTTCCTTCTCGATGGCTTTGAGTGTCTGCGTGCTGATCATCAAGCGTTCAGCCACAAATTGTGGGGTGAAGGTTAGCTGAGTGAAATCAGTGAAGATGTACTGATCGAGTGGCGCAGCAGCTGAAGTCATGTGGTTTACCGAGGTCAGGTAGGTAGGATGACCGCATTTTCATACGAATCCATACGGTCAGACAAGAAAAAACGCATTTCTACCTGATAGAGATAGACCACTTACTGAAATCTGTCATCTGGTAGTGTCTGGGTTCAAACGCTGTCAACCAGATGATTTTGGGTAATTAACTGATTTAGCGACAAAAATATCGAGGGTAGGGCGCTCAGATGTCCGTAACGGAGAGGGCTCTATGCTGAGGACGTACACTGCAGGTATGAGAGTTGTTGGTCTCAAATGGTCGGACGATGCTTCATCCCTCACAGCAGCCGGGCCATCAGCGAAGGGTGGCCTTGGCTGCCACCGTCACTGATTCAACAACACTGAGGCCTGGAGAGATTTACCGGTGTAGTCGAGGGGTGCTTAGGGTTTGAACGACACCCGCATGCAAAGCGTCGTCCTCCGTATGCAGGTAACGACTGGTGGTTTCGATTTTGCTGTGACCAGCCAGAGCCTTGATCATCACCAGGTCACCAGTAGCTTTGGCAAGGTGACTGAAGCACGAGTGGCGGAGCCAGTGCGTTGAGGCCTCCTCAAGTCGATCGGCCAAATCGAACTGGCTGCGCTCTATTGCCAGGGCTGCAGCACGATGCATGATCTCTTTGACTGCTTTCAAAATGGTGTCGTTATGCGCGCGTTTGAGCTTTGAGTTCGAGGCGAGGAGGAGGGGGGTTGTGTCCTTCACTGGCACCTCACGTGACAACCCGAACGCGTGGCGATACTGCAACAAGTCCTCATAGAGGTCTTCGGATATCGGCACATCTCTAACCTTGTTTCGTTTGCCCAGCACCTCCAACCACAGAGTACCGCTTGCAGATCGCCGGATTTTGCCCATGGTAGCGCCGGTCGCTTCGAACGTTCGCACGCCGGTCATGTAGAACAAGCTCAACATGAAATGGTCGCGAGCTCGTTTGAGTGGGCTTTTTGTAGCTGCGATAGCCTCAAATGCCAAGCCTATGGCTGCCTCGGGAAGCAGCCGTTTGATCGTCAAGTCGACGTCGACTTGGGGCTTGGCCACGAGCGACACTGGGTTCGCTTTAAGGCGTCCACCCTGGATCATCCACTTGTACATGCTGCCGATCTGGATCAGGGCGTACTGCTGCGACGCTTTGCTAAGTGGTCCAGCGAACGGTCTCCAGTCTGGATCAGAGCGCTTGTGCTTTGTATGAGATACCCAAACCTCAGCCGGCTGTGGGTCAGCCATAAAGCCGATGTACTGGGTGATGTCCATCACAGTTATTTGGGAGAGCTGTTTACCCAGGGTGTGCAATGCCCAGAGGATGAACCGCTCCACTTCCTTCCGCATAACCCGTTTAGTCTTAGGGTTCGTTCCTTTGGCATGGAGCCACATCCAAGCTGCTTCGATGTCGTTATCTGCCTGGATCACATCGACCTGGTCAATGACGTCGACAGGCTCGCGATCAAGCAGCGCAACTTCTGACTTGGCCTGGAGGTACGGAATTCTGTGTATGGCTGGAGTGTTCGTGTTCATCGTAAGTCTCGCGTTTTGCCGTTGTAGACAAGCCAGTCGTCAATCTCATCGGGCTCGAACCATCGCTGCGAGCCTGATGGTGCTTCGCACTGGTACTCTTCCTGTACGCCTCCAGCCGAATCGACACCTTCCCGTGTTGCAACCACTACCAGAATGGACCCGAACGTCGCAAAGTTGTCGATCTCGCTGTCGACGACCAACTCGGCACCGCGGGATAGGTAGCGCCTCCAGCGATAGCCGTCTGTGGCGACCCCTGCGAACTCTTCGTCATCTTCGTCGTCATCATGATTCCAAGTGAAGGGCTTATCATCAGCTGCAGAGCTTGCGACCGCTACTGGCACCTCGATCGGTGCCTCTTGTACCTGAGTGAACTTGCGTTGCCGTTTGGCTGGTGGCGCCAGCACCATGCGAGCTGCTTTCACCGCAGCCTGTTCGTTTGGGCTCAGCGTTGGTAAAGCCCGGGCCAGGTCGTCCCATTTGAAGTCCCTGTCCTCGTCGGCAGCGATGCGGCTCATGTGCTCTGGACGAATTGACCAACGGCATGCCACATCAGCCATGCGCCAACCCTTATGTAGGATCAGTTGCTTGAAGTCATCTCGGGACAGCTTCCCAGGGCGCAAGAGCAGCAGCCCACGAGAAATCTTTGCATTTTTGGCTTGATCCACAGCGCAAGTCTTTTGTTGTGAAAGCCCTGATTTTAGGGGCATTAACGATGAAATCAAGTAGTTGGATGAGCCAGGTTGGTTGCGCCCGTTGAATCCTGAGATGAGCCCAGAAGATGGATTTTTTACGTGCTCCTGTGTGAAATCTGGCGATGTTAGCCCCTGCGAATTGATCAGAATCGACGTAGGAGCGTCTTCGGGGTCCGTACATCCCAGTGGTCGCCGCGGCTTATGAGCAAGGTACCGTGGGGCTCTGTCCTCGGAAGTAATACTGAGGACGTTTCCGGAACTGATTCCTGGACCGTTGCGTTCATCCTCCAAGTTCACGAATTACTTCCCGCCGTTGGCAGCCATGCCTCAGACGTCTGGATCACCGCCGGCGCACAGACTGCTCAACAAGACGGTTTTGCCTGGGCGTTTGACCCAGGAGCATCAGTGAGGCTTTGCCCATACAGCAGGTTTTCTGCAGCTGATCGGGCAATGATCGGGTTGCGGCCGCTCTGTGCTAGGGTTTGAAAGTGTCCATGGTTCGTTTCAGCTATGGTGCCCCGCAGATCCGGTGCTGCCTTGCTTTAGCATTTTTGGCCGTGGCTTCGCATTTATGGCTGACGTTGATACTTGATCTCCAGCGCAAGCAAATTTGCCAGAACCCCCTTGTTCATAGGGGTTAACGAGTAATCAAAAACGCCTCTTTGAAAAGCCAGCTACTGATAGCGATGCGCTTTTGGAGGGGCGTTTTTTCTTGCTTGAAAAAACTCGTGATAATCGGAGATATTCACGAATTTCCCAATTTTTTAATAAGAATCGTATGATAATCAATAAGAAATTGATTTTAACCCGGCGTCGCACTATGCTGCGATTTCCTCTGCAGCACGCTGTGCGCCGGCGCGTTGCGCTACAAATGATGCCGCCGTGGCCGGGGTTATCCCGCCACACCCATCACAGATTAAGGATTCGCCATGACGACCGCCGACGGAGTTCAACCTGACAAGCGCCTGGGCACACGTGAGCTGGTCCACCGTTATGCGAAAGAGTTGCTCGATGCTGGGCGTGAGGTTCGCCAGGCAGATATCCGTGAGTGCATCTTCATCCACCACGACCTCAAGGCCTCGCCGAACCTGGTCAACGAGGAGATCAAGAAATTCTGGAGCGAAATTGGCCCCGTGCTGAGTGCCAGATTGCGCAGACCTGGCATTCCTGACGCCGTGTGCGAAAAGCTCGATGAGATCTGGGATGTAGCCCTGAGCGCAGCCACCAGCTCTCACGAGGTTGAGCGCAAGGCGTTTGAGGCCGCCACTGCTGCAGCTGAAGCGACAGCCAAGGAATCGCGGGAGAATGAACTGACTGCTGTGTCAGCCCTTGAAGCTCAGCGCCGAGAGCTGGCCGGCCTCATCGCAGACAAGGAGCGCTTGACCGATCAGCTTGAACAGTCGAGTGCTGATATTCGGCAGCTTCGAGCTGAGCTAGCAGATCTGAACAAGAAACTAACTGCCTCAAGCCAGGCCCATGGCGAGGAGATCAAGCGCCTGCAGGACGTGCACAACGGCGTCATTGAGCGTGCCCAGGACATGCATCGTGGGGAACTTGAGCGCCTACAGAAGCAGGTTCAAGCAGCAAACGATGCGACTGAATCCGCACGTGTGAAGGCCGAGTCTGCACGGATTGCCGCAGAGGAGCATCTTGAGAGAACCGAAAATCACCTGATGATGGAGACCGCCAGGGTTCGGGATGAAGAGAGAGGCAAAACAGAGAAGGTCAGCAAGGAGCTGCAGCATGCGTTGACGCTCGCTGATCAATTAAGAGTACAGCGCTCCAAGGCCAATGACGATGCTGCAGAGACCCGCGGTCGGTTGGAGGTTACCCAGCAGAATTTGAGCGCCCTAGAGGCGCAGAACAAGGAGCTGCGTGAACTGAACAGCACCCTGCAGGCTGCGCTGCTAGAAGGCTTTAGAGGTGGTAAGGCAGGAGCGACTGGCGAGGGTAAATAGTTTGCTGAATTGACATTTTGTCAATTTGTCAAGTACTTGTTGAATTTTTCTGATGAATGGTGTTACCGTATTAATGCACCTCCCTGGTGCGCCCATTCTATGAGGAAAAAATTTATGTCAGCGACGCGTATGACCAACAGGGGCTCTCATTTGAGCTCCATTCTCAAACACCTCGAAGAAGCTGCCACTCGCAAGGTTATCTTCTTCGCCACTCCCAAATCGGGTGGCTCCTGGACCGATGGTGCGGAGAATACTTGGCCTCTGATGGCAGCATTGGTCGAGGATTCTGGGGGCAATTACAGCGTTTACGATGGTGTTTTTCTGACTGTCGCTTCTCCCCACCGCTACGCGGAAGTCGAGCAAGTGATGGATGCTGCTTTGAAGGCTGATCCCGGTAAGGTGTACTACGCACCTGAACCCATTCCCTTCACGTCCCAGATGAGTGAAGCCGCAGCTGCTGATGTGATGCTGTCGGTACAAATCAAGGAATTTAACCAGGTGTCGCGGGTGCAGTTCTTCAAACTGCTCAGCAACATGAGCGAGCGGCAATTTGCTGAAATGAACGAGTGATCATGGCTCCCTGGCTTTCTTGATGTCGGCCAGGGAGTCATGATCACAGCCGGCAGCTCATCAAAGGTCCAGCTGCATCGGCGCCACCGGAATGCCCACCATTACCACGCCTGGCTTAGCCTCGACAGTAGGCAACTTCTCCGCCCGAACCAGCGTGCTCAATTTCAGTTTTGGGTCGTAGGCCATCAGGTCCGACTCCAACACGTAATCAAATCCATCCCTTGTCCCACAGATCGGTATTTCTGCCGCTTTTATTGCTGCGCGGATACTCTCCAGCTGTTCAGCAGGGCCTGGCTTTTTCTTCCTCGGTGCTACGAATGCGGTGAAGTTGGCGCCCGCTTCTTCAAGAGCCCTGAGCGCCGCGGCTTCGGCAGCAGGGCTAGTCCTTTTAGTTGGAGTTGCATCAGGATCAGGTATGGCTACCGCCACCGGCGTCGGTATGCCTGGATCAGCATCGGTCTGTATGAGCGAAGCGCCCGGCCCTTCCTTTCCTGCAGTTGCATTCACCGTGTGCTCGGCTGTGTCCACGTTCGAGGACTCACTGAGCGCGAAGGCGCCGAACACATCATCCACATCATCGACGTCATCACTCCCTGAGTGCCCAGGTACTATGGTGAGGAAATCTTCCTCCAGTTCCACCTCCTGCCCAGGGCCGAACGAGCTGAGCGACAAGCTCTGCAGGTCCTCTTCTAGCAAGTCGTCATCTGCACCACCACTCATCAGCGGGTCATCATCATCCTGCGCCGCTAGCGATTCAGCGGACATACCGAGTTGCGTTCCTGGATCGTCACTGTGCTCGGACTCACTGCTTGCGGCGCCGACCAGCGCAGATGTTGAGTGTTCGGTTGAGTCGATTGTTGGAGCATTCGGTTGTGGGACGCTCGCGGTATCAGCTGCGGGTTGACTAATCCCTTCATCAGGCCGAGCTTGAGGTGCAGGTGCAGGTGCAGGTGCAGGTGCAGGTGCAGGTGCAGGTGCAGGTGCAGGTTGTGGCTTCGGCTTTGGCTTCTCTTCTTGCTTGCCGGCGATGTTCATCTTCGCGGCGATCTCAGCGCTGAATCCACGGGCAACGATCTCCCGAAGCGCATCTGCTTCAGTGATTCCCAAATTGTGAGTGAACAATGGGCGCTCGATATCCAGCTTTGTACCCATACTGGGTAGTCCACTGAGGCCCGCAAGCTCGGGAGTGGTGGCAACTGGCACGACAATGATGCAAGGTTCCCAGGTAGTCAGGTGAGCTCCCGTTTGTGCGTTGCGCAACGATACCGAGTACATCGGCAAAAACCGGCTCATATCGGCGTGATTATGTCTTGAGTACAGCAGCCCCTTCTCCTGGAGCGTCGTCATCAGGTTGAGGGTCATTCGGTACCGGCCATCACCCTCCTCCAACGACCAACCCATTTTTGCCAAGATGAGAGATCGAAGCTCCTTTTCCCGGATGACGATAAGTCCATCGTGTTTCTGAGCAATTTTCAGCGTGGAATCTTTGGCCTGGTCACCGGTGCCGTTAACTCTGCCGTACTCCGTCATGATCTCGACGAAGCTGTGATAAATGGCGTTGGACTCGTCCTCAGAGATCTCGTGATCACTCAACGTCTCAGTGATGCACGACTCGGCCATGCCGGTCTTCTTGTCCGCGAGGATTAAAAACTCCATGAGGGCTGTCATGCGGTCATCCAAGCTGAGTCCATTGCGGTCAACAGGGAAGTCACTTGGGTGGTGGTAATGAGCGATGACCAGGTTCACGGCTTGTCGATCGCGTGCAGGCAGGGCCCAGTATTCCGGGAAGCGAGCAAGAATTCTCGCACCCAGCGCATCGTGGGAGATGCGGTTGTCATCCTGCGGGGTGAGCGCTCCACCCTCCTCCTGTGTCATAACACTGCCGTCTGGTAGAAGCTCATAGGCCTCCAGCTTACCGATGTCGTGCGCTAGGCCCAGAATGGGGATCAGCGGATCGGTGGCGTCAAACCGGTATTCCTTGTTCTTCAGATCGATGATTTTGAATTTGGGCTTGCCTCGGGCCTTTACATAAACTCCATCGAACACGTAAGCGCCAGCATCCTCCAGTGCGGTGTCTGCCACGGCCAGACAGTGCTCCCAAAGCCGGCGATTACCGTGTCCCCCCTTGCGATGAGATGCGGGGAAGTCCGCATGTGCGGAATAGGTATCCCAAATGGCCCAAAAAAACGCTACATGGGCTGGCCACTTTTTCTCATTGGCAGCAACCCAAGTCAGCACTTTTTTACTGTTGATGGGTAGACGTTTTGACGGTGCCTCGATGCGAGGTAGCGCCGAGGTGGGCATAGGAACCTTGCCGAGCGTAGATCGGGCGCCGTTGAGGATGTTTCCTTTCTTGCCGGCGTATAGCTTGTTCAGTGCTGACAACCTGGTGAACCAGATAAACCAGACGCCGATGAACAGGCCGGAAACAACTCCCAGGATCCAGTGTGAGATGTTGTAGCCCACCAGCGGCCAGCTCTCTAAGAACTCCATCGGAGAACCGCCAAAGGCCCGGGCAGTGAGTAACAGCCACCAGAAACCGAACACGATGGCAGTGGCGCGAATGACCTTGTTGTTGGCGTTCAAAGGAAAGCTCCGCTCTCTTTCTGGATCGTTGGTAACGGCGCTCCGTCAGAGCTGGCTTGTTGGTCCTTAGGTACCGGGGTGCCGTTATTGTCCTTCAAGGTTTGAGAGCACCCTCCGCCCCCTTTAACGAAGCCACTGCACCCCCAGAAAGGCGACTTGCCGGCGTTTCGCAGGTACATGGGTTTGCCGCAGAGGTCGCATGGAAATGACTTTGGCCGCTCAACTGGATCGCCGTCCCGATCGTTCATGGTGTGATTGCACTGTTCTCGATCGACGCAGGCCCAGAAGTGCCCTTTGGCGACTTTGATTTTGCGCATGCCTCCTTGGCATTTCGGGCAGGACACGACATTCCCTTTGGAGTCTCGGGTGTTCGCGGTGGGGTCGAAGTAAAACTCTACCTTCCCGGTGTCGAGCAGCTTCAGGCCGGCCTCGAACTTGGTCGATTTCTTTGGATTGACAAAGCCCTTGAGCCCAAGCACCACCTTGTCGCGGAGCAAAGTTTCGGCTTCCGATACCTTCAACATGCGACTGGCAATCTCTCGCCATATAGAAAAGCCACACTGGCGCTCGCACATGAACGTTCGGGCCTGGATCTCAATTGCACCGCCGCAGGTGGGACAAGGGGCAACCAGCTTCTTGACCTGGACACCTGCATATTTGTTTTTGATGGTGTCGAGGATCCCTGTCGTCAGGTCTGCAAGCTCGGACTTGAATACATCTCGGTTGTATGCGCCCTTTTCCATCTGACGGAGCTTGTGCTCCCATTCCCCGGTGAGGACTGGCGACGTGAGAGCATCGATGCCGTTGTCGACCAGGAAGCGGTAGACAGTCATCCCCTTCGCACTAGGAGCGAAGTACTTCTTCTGCTGGATGAGATAGGGTTCTTTCTTTCGGCCGGCACCGTCCTTGGTGGATTGGAGCGATTCGATCATTGCAGAGCGCGTGACCGGTGTTCCTAGCCCCCGCTCTTTCATCGCCTCACGAAGGTCCTCCTCCTCTACCAGGCGCCCTGCCGTCTCCATCGCGCCCAGCAACGTATCCTCGGTGTACCGTTCTGGAGGCTTGGTTTTGAGCATCTTCAGCTCGATGCCCTGAGGAGTGACTGTTTCACCTTTGACGTACCGTGCGAGCTCCTTCTTGTCGTCGGAATCACCATCTCGATCGGTTGCGTCCTCGACGATCCCTGCCCCGTAAACCACCATCCAACCTGGGGACACAAGCACACGACCAGTCGACCTGAAGATTTCGTCAGCCACCGTGGTAAGCCGGACCGTAACCGAATACTCTGCTGCTGGATGAAACACGGCAAGAAAGCGTTTGACGATCATGTCGTAGATTTTCTGAACGTCCGGCTCAAGGTCCCCAGCTCGCTTTCCGGTTGGAATGATAGCGAAGTGGTCCGACACCTTCGTCGAGTCGAAAATCTTCTTGTTGGGCCGGACCCAACCTTCATCGAGCACGCGCTGCGCGTGATCTTCATATGGGGTACCACCAAACATCCCCATGACCTTTTTCGTGTCGCTAATAGCGTCATCGGGTAGGTAAGCAGAGTCAGTTCGCGGGTAGGTGGTGAGGCTGAGCTCCAGGTAAAGCTTCTGGGCAATCTCCAGTGTGTAAGCTGCAGAAAACCCAAGCTTGCGGTTGGCCTCACGCTGTAGCGAGGTGAGGTCGTACAGCTTCCCGGGGCCTGTCTGGGCTGGCTTGACCTCATCCACAACACTGCTCGGAGCTACCCCAGAGCACTTGCTGATCAGCGCATCGGCCTTTGCTCGATCCATGACCCGGTGCTGGTAGCCGCCTTTGGCCTCGGACGTCTGTGGTGCCAACCACTTACCGGTGTATTTTCCAGCCGCAACCCCAAAGCTCCCATGGACCTCCCAATAGGGAACCGGCCGGAAGGTCAAAATAGCCAGCTCCAGAGCACAAACCAAAGACAGCGTCGGGGTTTGCACGCGGCCAAGCGGGAATATCTCGGCTTTTGCGGTCTCTCGCTCATAGAGGCGGGAGATGCCCCGACTCGCGTTGATGCCGACAATGAAGTCGCCTTCGCTTCTGATCTCAGCTGCCATGGCGAGGTTGTCGAATTCTGCGCCTGGCTGCATGTTCTTGTATGCCTGCCGGATGGCGTCATCGACCATCGATCTCATCCACATCCGGAGCATTGGCTTGGTGCATCCAGCCATTTTGTATATGAGCCGAAAAATCAACTCGCCTTCCCGTCCTGCGTCGCATGCGTTCGCAACAGCGGTGACGTCCGGGCGGCGCATCAGGCGTTGCAGTACGTTGTAGAACTTCGCTTTCGGCTCGATAACCCTGAGGTCGAATTGATCTGGGATTACAGGCAAATTGCCGATGTCCCGCCCGGCCTTGGCCATTTCCTCGGAGTGGATTTCAACCAGGTGGCCGGCCGCGGGGGCGAGAATTGCATTCTCGCTCTCAAGCCATGTTTCCACTTTACTGAAGCCTCCGACCGCTTGCGCGATAGAGACCGCTACGGTTGCTTTTTCAGTGATGATCAGTGTCTTGCCCATCGCGGACTAGCCTTCTAATGCAGAATTACATTTCTCGTGCAGTAGCCGGCATGACTGGACAGCTGCTGCGCGAGAAACAAAAAAGCCACCGACTCCAGTGCTGGATCTCGATGGCTTCGCGAAACGAGGAGAAGCAGCCGCGGCCTATGCGCCCTGCTGCTCATCTGGGGTTGCAGGCTTGCTCGCCGAGCCGGAACCAAAGGCCGAGGCGAACATTGCGCTGCGCTCGGAATCAGGTTTCGGCTGAGGCGCCTGGGTGCCGTGGCCCTTGAAAAGTTCTGCGGCCCAGCCAGGTACGATCTTGATGTGGCCCGAGTCCGGGGTCACTGGGCCAGGCATGTCTTTGGCTTGAATGAAGGGCAACTTGGACACAGCGGCGACCCCGGTTTGCTCGTCCGGCAGGGAAATGGCCTTGACGTCCATTCGGAATTCGCCGTTGACGATGATGGGCATTCCGCGGGCGAGTTTCTCGGACAGTGGTTGCAGGTTACGGCCATACCACCGAACAGGGATGCAGGCATCGGTGTCTTTCGATTGCCGAATTAGCACGACCAGGCGGTCGTTGATCGGCGTGCCGTCTACTGGGTGTTTACGGTTGCGCTCCAGTGACTTTGCCTGAATGAAGCCAGCGATACGGATCTGGTTCGAGGCGTTCTTGTTGAGCTCCATCGCTTTCCAATCGAACGAATCGCGACGGTCTTCAGTGCCGGAGCCGGGCTGTTTCTCCAGCTGTGCTACAGAATCCGGGGTGCCGGAGTCCTTTGCGGCGGCATGCACAACAGCATCCCATTTCCGCATGAAGTCGTCTCGAAAACGCCCACCGAGGTGCATCAGGTTTGGGGCTTCGAAACGGATGCTCTTCACCCGGGCGATACGGTCATCCCCCTGAATGGCGCCGTCGGTGTGCACGAATGCCATGATGAGGTCCCACTCCTTGATGTCCTTAGGAATAGGCGACTTTTTGGGATCGTAGTGGACAGGGAGCATGTGGTTTTCCGACCGGGTCTGCTGGATGTAGCAGATTCCGTTGACCGGATCATTCAACCGCAGGACGCCGGCGATGTAGCCAGAGTTGAGCATCCCGTTTGGATACGAATAGGAGTCAGGCTTCCGCTTTGCGTCCTGGGGCAGCATTGAGTACCTCGATACGTTGAATGGCTTGGTTTTCTAAAGAATACGCAACACGTACCAATAATACAAGGTGAATCATATTGCACTCATGGTGCCCGCCGCGGTCAGAGAGCTACGGTCATGGGGGAGAAATCGAGCCAAAAAGTCTCTTTTTCCACCGGAACAAGAGATTTGAATCTTGTTGTTAACTGTGTAGAATCTTTTTTCAATTTATACTGGATTTCTCTGCTTTATTTGTTTAGAGAGCGTCCTGAATCGTGTTAGACGCCGCGACCAAACTGGAGCCGCACAATGCCCAAAGCTAGCGACAAGACCGCAAATGAATCGACAGGACGGCGGTCTGCGCCCGCCAAAGCACCGGCAAAGCCACCTGCTAATGCTGCGGCGAAGCCGGTAGCTAAAAAATCTGCTGCAAAAACGCAAGCCAATCAATCTGCCGCTGCGCCTACGAGAGCTCGTGCATCTGCAAAGGCCAAAACAGCAGCACCAGAAGATAAGGCAGTTGCAGCCATCAAGACTCGGAACACTATGCCAGGCTCCCGCCTCGTCAAGATGATCAAGAAGGTTATCGTTGATCGTGGGCTACCTGATCGTGAAATTGCAGATGTCATGGGTATCACGGTCATATACTGGAACTCCCTGGCTAACGGGAATCGGCAGATACGATCGCTCGGTAAGGAAAAGCTGCAACTGGTAGCTGACTTCCTTGGCCTCCCCCTCATTCAGGTTTACAACCTGGCTGATTTCTTCACGCCAGAGGATTTTGTTTACAAGAAAGATCTTGATGAGCAACTCTGGCTGTCAATTGAGAAGATGGGTAGCGATCCTACCTGGGCTGGTTACATCCCGAAGAAGGAAGAATGGGAGCAAACCCCTCTCTCTGTTCGCATGACCATGGTGTTGCTCTATGAGCAGCTCTCTGGACGCCAGTTGTTGGCTAAGGCAGAAATTGAGCTACCTGGTATTCAAGCCCCACCTTCTGCATAAATTCCAGAAATAAAGAAACCCCGGTCATTGACCGGGGTTTTTTGGAGGTTAGAAAATGAACGTAGCCGCTGGTGGCTGCGACGTTGTTTCTGATGGTTCGGCCTTTTCCGGCTCTACCATGGGTTTTTCAGGTGCAGTCTCAAAGAAAAGATTCTCTTCTGTTTTGCGGGCAGCTGGAAGTGGCGGGACCACAGAGACCTCAGGAACGATAGTCACCTCATTTTGATCTGCCTCAGACGGAATACCTTCAGATGTTGATGTACTGAAGAAAACGTTTGTTTCAGAATGTGGTGGCGCTAAATCGGCAGTTTCTACAGTCAACGGATCAAACTCGGTGGCGTGTTCTCCAAGGATTTTTTCAGGATCCATGCAGAATGACAGCAAGCTAGATACTTGAATGTATGCAACTCCTTCAATGCTAGGACCGGTAGGTACAGCAGACAAAACCGACGCGCACATTTTCTCCAAGTTGGAAAATTTACTTGAAAGCACGCTCATGGCTTCAGCCTTGTCCTGAACCCGACGGATCAGCCCCAAGATTCTTGAAGTGGTTTTACCGTTGCCCTTACGAGTCCAAGAGCGATTTACGTCCTCGGCAATCTCTAAAGCTGCCTGCCCGACCAACCCTTTGACCTCCTTTTGAAGCGCATCGCCTTCACCAAAGTAGCTGGTGTTACTGATGCGAATAGCCGAAGTGTCGAAAGTTAGCAGTCTCTCCAGTACAGAGACCTGTGGAGCATGCTGACGGATCAAGTCCGCACGAGATTTGCCGCCTTGCGTTGCAACAGAGTTAGCTGGAGACTCAGCCCAATCCTCCACAAGTTTTGGAAGAGCCTTGAGGAAAGTTGCTTTCTCCGCTAGATACTTTTCTTTGATCGCGTTGAGAACCTTTGCAAGCTCTTGGGCGTGTTGAGTAGGAACGAAGTATCCGCGAATTCGGTTGTTTACTTTTCGTGAGACCCCTACTTTCAGGATCTCCCGCTTTGCCTCCGATCGGTACTTGTTCACCCAAGCGAAGGACCCTGATGGCAGCATACGTCCAACCTCACGAATGAAATCGTCCCCATCAACTGTCTTCTCACCGGTGCTACCTCCAATGATGTAGTCAAAAAGCACCACGTCCTGAAGGATGCTGATGCCCAAGTCATCGGTTTGATTGGTCGTGCTCATGGTGGCTCTCCTGAAATTGAAAGAACGGGTCCCTTGCGAAAGACCCAGTGACAGGAGATGCCTCACAGGCACCCATAAACGAAAAAACCCCGGCGAGCCGGGGTTTGGTGGAGCGTTAGACAGTTCCGACAACGGTGGACCAAGCCGCCAAGATCGACGCAGCCTCATCATGTTGAGCGAAGTCAAGAACAGTCACTCGGAGTGCCATTTTCTGGCTTTCTTCAGTGGTTTTCCCCATTTGCATGAGCAGCCTGTAGTTCATGGCCCAATTCAGTACATTCCGAGTGGTGATCGTGAAGTTAAAGGCCATACCGCCGGCGCCGGCATCCTCCGTGAGCGCAATAAAGTTGGCTCTGATCTTGCTGGCCAGGGTAGCCATCGCATTCGCGATTACCTCTGGGGTGCCAGTTTGCTCAACAATGAGTTTGGCCTCGCGGCTTTCCTCCATGTAGGTGCAGTACATGACGTTGAAGCGGTCCATTGTGGCGATGTTCATCCTCTTGGTGCCCCTGTAACCGGAAGCGCTGCCCCCTTTACCGCCGGCTGACCCGTTGCCATTCGTATTGCCGGTTGCCGCGATCAAGCAGCCCGGAGAGATCTGAATCACCTCACCAGTCTGATCGAGGACAATTGGCTTCCCGTCAAGGATGCCGTTGAGACCCATTTGAATCTGCGGCGGCAGCTGATCGAACTCATCCAGGAGCAGGATGGAATTCGGAGTTTTAGCCCATTTACACACTTTTCCGTAGATCCATTTCATACCCTCAGGCCCGCACAATTTCCAGCTCCCAAAGAGGTCAGAGATCGTCGTTTCTTCGGAACACTGGACGGTGAAGACCGATCTGCCCGTACGGGATGCAAAGGCCTCCACCAACGTGGTTTTACCGGCGCCGGTTGGTCCATAGATATAGGTCGCTTTCTTGATGGAAGCCTTGAAAAAGTCCTGTGGAAGCCCTGCTGAAGCGGCCCAGAGGATCAACCGCGTGAGCAGTTCTTCGTCGAAGCTGTAAGGAACGACTTTTGGCGTGAAGGGGGTCTTAGCAAAGATTTTGGTTTGCATACCATCAAAAAATGGTGCTGTTGTACCGAAAACCTGTGGTGCTAAACGAACCTCTATCGGATTGAGGGTGTCGATTACAGCGTTGAGTTGTGGGTCATTGATGGAGTGAAAAGCAGTCATGGTCGAATCCCCAGTAGGCAATGGATGGCCTCTTGCGAAGGCCTGGTACAGAGGGATGCCTAACACGCTAGTAGAAGCATAAAAAAACCGGACTCCAAGGAGTCCGGCTGGTCTTTCGTTTAGGCTCTATACAATCCCTGCTTCAGTGCTGCAAAGACAGCTGTCGCAAGGTCGGTATCAGATTTTGCTACCCCGCAGGCCATGCCTGCATCCAGATAGCGTTTAACATGATCATCACCGATCAGGACGAAGCGTACCTCGATCCCCATCAATGCAGCCTCCTCAACGGCTGAGCGCAGCACGTCGCTGTTCCCAGGATCCCCATCAGTGACCACAATCAGGATTCGTCGAGCTTCCGGTCGATCGATGAGTTTCTTGAGCGCCCAAACCACTGCAAGGTGGGTTTTCGTTCCACTTTTGGGAATTGGCTTGTACCGCTGCAACGTGCCGGCCCAGCTTTCTTCAAATGCGTGCCATTCCCGTACCACCGTGTTGTACGTAGCAATTCCAAAAGGGATGGACGAATTGTTCAACACCTCACCAACTGCAACCGAAACACGGTTGCAAGCTTCCTGTGCAGTTATCCTATTTTCGCTCTCATTCTTTTCAGGGATCGAGCCGAACTTATTACCCATGGATGAACTTTCGTCACCTAACAGGTAAAAACAAGTATCAATCTCCTCTGCCAACTTTCTTTTAGTGAATATTAAATCATCACCTACAGCGGTTCGCCATAGTTTCCGGGTGTTGAGTCGCCCTTCACTTGCAGCCCATACCTCGTTTTGTGTGATTGTTTCAATGAGATCTTCAAAAGTTACTGACAGCATCGCAGCAGTCTTCTGAGCGCCAGCCCGAAGAAGGCTTCGATTTTCAAATGAGCCTCCAGCCTTAGAAAGACTCAATTCCTGCATCTCGTTTGAAGCATCTGGTTGATAGCCCCCCGACCGATTCTGGCCGACTCCAGGCAGACTAGAGCAGATGACATCTTCCAAGCCTTTTGCATAGCTTCCACAATCACTCTGACTCGCGTTAAGTACATGATTGATTGCGTCGGAGATATCTCCAGCTTTGGACGGTTGTCCATTACTACCTGATTTTGCTGGTGAGCCGGGTTCTCCTTGTGGTTCGGACTGGTTATCAGATCCTGGTTGCGGTGCACTCTGTTGTTGGTCCTTCGTTAATTTGAGCAGCTCGACAATTTCGTTAGCGGCATTATCCGCACCCTGAGTATCTGGTGCATTGCAGCCCTTTATAGCAATTGCCTTTACTTGCTCAACCAGAGGCGCACCGAATGTTGCAACAGCCAGGGCGCGATACTCAATAGCGAAATCCTTTAGGCAGGTTTGCTCAAGAAGCTCACTACGAAGCTCAGTGACCAACCAGGAGACCAAAATGGACTGAGGTGTTTCCTGACCTGCGACTGGGCCATGAAAAGTCCCTCTTTTCACCAGGATTTTTAAGGTGTTGTGTATGTTGTTGTTGGCTCCACGGAATCGCGGCTTTGCCAACAGCTCGCCGCGTGGATCTTCCAGGACGTTCTGCAACGTTCCAGAGATATCCGGTTTCATCACAACGGAGAAGTCGGTGTGAAGGCCATGGCACAGGATTTCATGATCGAGTAGACCTTGGATAAGTTCTAGATCTTCATCAGTACCCATGGCTGCGGTCAACGGCAAGGTAAGGAGCAACCCACCAGCTGCCTTATGATCCGGGCCAATTGAAGCAGTTGTGATATTCGCCCAGATGACACGTACCCGCCGACCCAGCTTGTTCGCTTCCGCGATCAGCAGATGGGTGTAGAGGTAAATGTGACGCATCGAGACGTTGGACGTTGCAGGAAGCTGCGCTTGAACGAGAGTCATGGATTTCCCCTTTTTCGAATGACGGCATCGGCTATGCCTACGCCTTACAGAGGGGAATGCTCGACACGTGACTAGAAGATCAATCTTCGGCTAATGGCAGCTCGATGCCATGCTTTTGCAACTGTTCGCGAAGTGCGCCCTGGAGGTCCTTCATGAGTGCCAATCCGTCGAGGGTAGGCGCTGCTAGCACTGCTGGCGCCGGCGTCTGTGAATGATGGTCGAAACTCGGCTGTAAGGTCCGGTCTTTGGCTTTGTAGCGGGCCACGTATTCCTCAACGATGTCACGCAAAAGCGCTGACGATGTGAGGCCTGGGTGGGATGATTGCGACATCTCAGCAACGATCGCCTGGAAATCTTCCTCTGTTGTACGACTCACCCTAGTCGACAATGGCTGATCAGCACTCTCACGGCTTGCGAAGTTGATTTTCTCTGCCTGGCCGAGGTAGGGCTCCAAAATCGGTGCCATCAGGTCTCGTACTGCCTCGTCATCCACGTACTGGAAGCATTGGATCTTGACGGTGCGACTCAAGAAGCCAACGAGAATGGGAGAGCTCTCCACGGCCTGAAGCAGGCGCAGCTCCGCAACAGCGTCATTAGCATACTTCCAGATGGTAGGCAGACTGATGACATACATGCGGCCGACGTCGCGGGCTATGTCCCCGGAGAGCAGTCGCTGGTAAATCGCTACCTTGACAGCGAGCGGTGTTGATTTCGCGGCCAATTTGTCACCCCCTATCCTATTGCTGACCCGGAATGAGGCCCGCTTTTACTGCACCAAACGTTATGTCACTGTTGCTGAGCCGCAAGCCCCAGAACAGGGCACGCGTTGCACCAGACTGCGTTTCACCATCTTGGCTCAGATCACCATAGCCGCGACTTTCTGCATCCATTTCCGCCAGCACAAACCCGTCATTGCACTCCGTCAACAACCGCAAGCGAGATGAGGCTGATTGTTTGATGGGGTTGGGAAGATACATGATGAAGTAGCCTCGGCCACCTTTACGAGCCACTCGGCCGCGAAGCTGGTGCAACTGTGCGACGCCGAAGTGCTCCGGGTTAACTGCAATCAGCAGGGTCAGGCCCGGAAAGGTTACCCCTACCTCAATCACCGTTGAGGCGACTAACAGTTTGATCTGCTTGGCTTTCATCCTGTCTATGATGTCAGCTTTGGCTGTCTCTGGCAGCCCACCATGAATCATCGCGGCATCGTCACCAAGGATTTTCCTGAATCGTTCGTAGGCGTTCTCCACAGCGTTGCGAGTGTCAGCCTCACCATTGACGACTGGGTAGATGAATGCGACCTGCCCACCTTGCTTGATGATCTGCATCACCAGTTCATGCAGCTTCTGCCTGGCGTTGTGGGTGATGATCCTGGTGACGATTTCCCTCGGTACCGGCGTAGTTCTCAGGATTGAGATCGGAAGCCCACCGAGCTTAACCAGCGCGACAGTTCGGGGAATCGCGGTTGCAGTTGCTTCAAGGTAGTTGGTGTGGGCCGCGATGAGTTGACTCCGCTGGGCCACAGAGAAGCGTTGTTGCTCGTCAGCGATGACCAGGTCGAAGACTATCCCTGCCTTTTTGGCGGCTGAAAGAACTGCAGTTGTGCCGACCACGATTCCGGCAGTCAGGTCAATGTGGGCCTTTCCAATCGGACCAACAACAGTGACAACCGGGATCTCGTAAAAGAGGCTGCTCAACTCGGCCGCCAGTTGCTGCGCCAAGATTTGTCCGGGCGCGATAATCGCAACCTTTGCCCCCGCGAGGTAGCTTGCCGCAGCTGGAACCATGAAAGTGAATGACTTGCCCGTGCTGACATCGCCCGACAGGATGCGCTGCATCGGATATGGCGACCTGAGGTCTGACACGATCTCGTCGATGGCTTGAAGCTGATCGGCGGACGGAGAGAAAGGAGCACGCTTGATTAGGTCAGCAACTTGGGCTCGGTCGATTCGCAGGAGGGCACCTTTGACTGCTGGTCGGTTGCGATGTGCCTCAACGCGATTAACAAGCGCCTGTATGCATACGGCCTTGGCAATCCTCACCGCCTCCTCTCCCTCCCGCACTGACAGAGGGGTGTGCAGGTTACGCAGCAAATCAGCAGGGTCGACAAGGCCTGTCAGCTTCCGAAAGTCATCTTCGTGCATGAGTGCCTGTTCTAGAAGTAGGCAGGCTGCCTCGTTGATGTGTGCCATAGCCGCAGTGATAGCTTCACCAAGAACCTCAGCACTCACCTGATTCTGCTTTCCCTGGTAGACGGGCATCACACGTCCAATCATCGAAGAGGGTATGACCATTGGGTTGGACATTGAGAGTCGGCCCTCATAGGTGACCACCTCGCCGTAGGTGTGCACAGTGGCGCCAAATTCGTACCCCATCCAGGGTTCGATCGAAGGCTTACCAATCAAGTTGATGTGCAAGCGCTGACCCCGCCCGTCGACCAATTTGACGAATCCGCGGAACGCCCCCTTGACCTCATGCAGAGCAGCGCCGGCACGGTCATAGATAACTCGCTCGATCAAGGTCAGCGACATGTACGAGGCAAGCCCAGTGTCGGGCAGGGGGAGCACCTCAATGGGGTCATGAAAATCCCTGTATTCCTTCGGCACCGTCAAAAGGCACTCGGGCAGCGATGTGAATCCCAGGCGTGTGAGTCGGCCTATGTCATGCATAATCAGATTTCATGAGCTTATGATCGAATATGGATAGTCACGCGTAACTATAACCCATGAGTATCAAAAAGCGCTCCCCTAGGTCCAGGATAGGCACAAAAAAGCCCTAGACGATGGATGTCGTCTAGGGCTGTGCGGAACATTCAGTGGCTGACCCGAGAGTCGCCGTTATGGCCCGTGATCAAGCGAACCGAATCACCAGGAGAGAAGGTTTCAGCTGCGTCTTTGGCCTGGGTGACCGCCTGCAAGCTGCCGTCACTGGTCATTTTAACGGTGATCTCGATCCCATCAGCATCGTGGGCCTTTTTGTCGACCGCAGCACCAATAGCAGCGCCAACGGCACCAGCGACAACCATGACGGCCAGTTGTCCCAGACCACCACCGCCATTGCTGCCGGCGATAGCGCCCAGGGCACCACCTGCCATGCCACCGATCGGCGAAGGCTTCCCATTGATTTTGACATCACGAACAGAGTCGACGACTCCCAGTTCAACCTTCATTTTCTGCATGGCAGTTGACTGCGAGTAATCCCGGCTCGTCATGTTCGATGCGCATCCAGACATTGCAGCAGTAGTAACGATCAGCACAGTCGCGATGAATTTTTTCATATTTAGCATCCTTGAGAGTGTTTCGCTTTTGTAGGGCGAATTAGAGAGACGGCATTGGCCGTGAGGTTTTGGTTATCTGTACACTCTCGGTATGTGCAACACGCGCTTGTAAGCGACTGAAAATAATCAACCCTACGTTTATGGAACCGTGTTGATCATCTCTTATGCCCTTTGCTCTCAATTTAAATGCACACAATTATGGTTGGCACGGGAGCGCGACCCAAAAAAAGCTCCGCCTGGGCGGAGCTTAGAAAGAGCTTCAATTAGTTGTATGTATTGTCACCAGCCTTCTTCGAGATATCTTCTTGAATATTCTTGACTTCAGGAAGGACGGTCGCGTTCATGATGTCAGTTACAAACTCAGATAGATCGAGTGCTGAGAAGTCAATTCGCTGGAACTCTTCAACCGTAAAGCCACCACAACTAGGGCTTTCGGCCGTGCCCCATCCCTTCCCTATTTGCGGTTTGCCCTGCTCGTTGATTATCTTCGCAAGCACAGAGTTGTAACAACAGTACGCTTGGGTGGTTTCCAGGCACGCGCCGAAGACTTTCTTGGAGCAGTAGCTGCCGACGAAGTGGCAAAGATTTGCGCCGCGGTGCATGCCCAGTTGCTGTTCCTCTGGTTCACATGACTTAAGCTCCATCACCACTTGAATTGCCACAGCAGCCGCAAAACTGTATGGATCAAAATAGAACCCGCCGCCAAGGCCGTACACGGGGCCGCCAAGCATGCCGGTAGCTGGGATAGTACCGCCAACTGCATAACTCAATCCGTAAACACTGAAGCTGAGTGTTGGTGCAGATGGTGCAGCGGCACCCAATGCAGACGCGCCTTGTTTAACCCACTCTACGTTGTTGTACGCGAAATCGTACATATACTTCGAGCCGTAACTAGCTAGGCCGCCTCCTACTGTAGAAACGGCTTGCCCCATAATGGAGTAGTTTGTTTCAGCGCCGCTGCTCTTACCACAGCAGTTCTTGATACCGCCGTAGCCTTTCCGGCAGGACTCATCTTCACCACCGAACAACTCCCCGTCCGAACCGTACACCCCAGCTTCTCGGGCAGCTTCTTTAGCTGCAACAGCTTTGGCGAAATCACTATCCGAAGGGTAACTTGTATCCCAGCAGACTCCCTCGTAACAGGAGACCTTTGTGCTGCAGTCCTCTGTGGTCGTGGTCTCGCCTTTTTTTGTGATGCAACTATAGGTCACCTGAGACATGACACACCCGATCGGGTCGGTGCTCTCGATACAGGTCTGGTCGATTTTTTTGCACCCCTTGTCCTCGAACTGCTGGCAGTCATTCTCTTTGTTCGGATTGATGCAGGAGTAGTCGTCTTTGTATTTCCAGCATGCCTTATAGACTGGCAGTCCGTTGATTACACGGGTTTCAGGCCCTTCGACGCAGGTGTGCGCTGCTTTGTAGCACAACGGATTTGTGGCGAGAGGATTGCACTGACTGGTATCAAGTTCGTCTCGGATGATCGTATGGGTATCGTCCAGCTGGACAGTGTCCGATGGTTTCGGAGTTGCAGGGTTATCGCAACGATAGGTTCGCTGCTCAACCAGGCACGTACCATTCCAGGCTGTTGAAATGCATGAGGTCGACGTTTGATAACAGCCCGCTACCTTTGAAATCGCAGCACAATAATCAACAGAATCAGGCTTGATGCACTCATAAGTAGATCGGTAGCGCCAGCACTCTTTATAGATCATATTGCCGGCAATATTACGGGTCTCAGGCCCTTCAACGCATGCTTGGCCTGTGATCCGGCAATCTGCCGCATACACAGTTGCGGATATAGCAAAGAAAATAGCTATAACACAAAAGGCTGACTTCAGCGCTAACAGTCCGTGCGCTGCAGTTGTTCGAAGTATTTCTGTTAATTTTAACATCCCTATCCGCCAAATCAGAGCAGTATTATGGTTGGTTGGTCAGTTTGGTCATTTACAAGTTCTATCACTGAGATCTAGCCTGAAGTGAACTGCATTGGTCCGTCCATGTTTCAGTGCAAGCGCCTGGGCAAACCATTCGCGCATTCATCGTAATGTAAGTTTCCCCTGAGCCGCCAACCGCTGTTCTGGTTTCTAAGATGTTGTTGCCTGCGACCAAATAGGGCCTTAGATCAATGTTAGGCCGGGTCTCGTTGCTTTCACCTCTTTCAGGATCGCGCAATACACCATCACCCACATCAACGCGATAGCAGGCTCGGCCTTTGTTGCAAGTAGTTAAAATCCAATCAAGTGTTGCACCACCAAATGGGCCACTAAACACGGTATGACCATTTATCTTTATTAGGATATAGTCATCATAAGCAACAGATGCTAGGACAAAATCAGTGATCAATGCCGGGTCTTTAATGGAAAATTGCAATGAGCGGTCGTAAAGGCCTTCGCTCCAGTAGTTGTCGCCGATGGAGCCAAATTGGAGCGCATAAGTACCAGAAGCTGCATTGGCCAGGGACCAGCTTGTATACATGTCTGCCTGGGTGGTTCCGGGAATAATCCCGCCATTATCGCACCCGGCCACTGGGGGTTCGCATACAATGGCAAGAAACTTATCGCAGGTTACGTTTTCAAGAGAATTGTATGTTTTGTTGCATTGGAAGTTGGCTTTTGTGTCGACATTAACTACCTGCCCCATTGTGCAACTGTTGTTTTCGCTGAGGTTGTACTCGTTGCAGACCTCGGTCGAGTAAATGTCAGGGGTTGTAGTGGTTTTTGTACCGCAGTTTTCGGTAATGTCTCCGGGTTTAGCGTTATTAATGATTTCCCCGATGCCGCTTATGATAGGGTCGTTCTCATCTACATCAACTTTTACACGCTCGTACGGGTTCTTAGCAAGGAAGTTGACTGCATCGCATTCTTGGTTGGCGATTTGGTCGGGACCATCGGCCTCTGTCTTGCAGGTGTTAATCCGTGAGGTGCCGACGTTGAAGAGTGATGAGTTGCCAAATTGCGAAGACTGCGATGGCGTATCGGTATAAAACGGCATCGCCTTTGCATTGGAGGAAGTCACATTAGAGGAAAGTTTACTGAGGTTCGACTTGCCGAGTGCAGTCCCCTCAGAGTGTGGATCAGCCACAGCAGTGCTCGACAACAGCAGCATTGCGGCCAAGGTCAGCAGGCCATTGGCTCTTAGTTTCATTGGGATTGGACCTCGTTGACCTTGGTTGGCGAACTAGCATCCTGAGTAAACAGGCTAGGATCCGCCGGTGGAGATCCGTCCTCGCAAACGTTCATGCCCCAACCGACCTCAAGAGGGCCGGAACCGCCGTTGACCTTAGGTACCATCTGCTGTGTGTACTGAATTGCCACACGTGCACAGCCTGGTTGTTGGAGCTGTTCAACGACCTTTGCCTCAACCATGATCGGTTCGCGAGATTTTGATGTAGCCATCCACACGTCAGCCTGGTCACCGGTTAGCTCTGCTGACGCATGCCCAGATTTGACCGTTTCAATCAGAATTTCTTTTGAGGTCTGGGCCTGCGCCGTGGCAGAGGCAGTGGCGAGGACGATGATGGTTGTACACAGGGACAACAGTTTGGCTTTGAAATGCATTTCAGCTTCCCGGATACTGACAGTATTTTACACGTAACTGTAATCAGCTTGGTCTGGGAATGCAATCTGATAGATTTGCGCCTTCTGCTAGCGATTGCTGACCTTCAATCGATGCATATGAATAATTTTTCCGAGATGGAAGCAATGGTCGAGATCTATAGAGACGCAGAGAAATGGTTTCTAGCGAGCCCCTCAGGCTATCTGGCGCCGATGCTTGCGATGGCAGTTCTATTGAGAGCACTGCCATCACACTGGCTGGTAGTATCACTACTCAGATTTATCGGTGTCGCGTGCCATGAGGCATTGCATCTCACAGTCGGGTTCTTCACGAGGGCAAAGCCAGTCCGGATGTCCCTGATACCCAGGCGAGAGGGAAATCACATTATCCTCGGGTCAGTGGAGTTCGAGCGCCTGACATGGGCGAATGCTTGGGCAACCGCCCTCGCACCCTTGGTAGCTTTACCCGCCCTTTACGCGGTCGCCATTTGGCGAACATCAAACCATGCTGGCGAACTGGCAATGGAGGACCTCGTGGGGTGGGCTCTTGCAGGTTCAACAATCCTGCACTGCTGGCCATCAAGGGCTGACTGGCGGCTGGCGCTGATCTCATGGCCAGTGCTTGGGGCGGCGTTGCTATCCGCGGCGCTGTACGTCTGGACTCAGGATTTATCAGTTCTGTTGGCCTGGAGAAGTGTGGCATCGTAGTCAGGACGCTTCATGTGTTTGTGTGTCGAAAGCCAGTTGGTTGCGAAGCTTGTTGCGTCGCTTTGCTCTTTTGCCGTGAGCCCGAATGACGATAAGCCAGATGAGTTCATTCCAGGCTTCCCTTTGTTAAGACCGACGTATATCAGCCACCATGATGCCGCCATCTTCGCGTTCTGATCCATGCCGTGGCCATTTCGGTACATGGCCGAGAGGATGGCTGGGGCATTGGGCTCACTTGCCTGCGCTGCTTTCGTCAACCAGTTGTACGCTTCTTGGTATCCCCCGCTTTCGTAGAGCATCCGCCCAAGCAGATAGTAGGCCGTGACGTTGCCGCGGTTTGCACCTTCGTTTGCCCACGTCCAGGCCCTGTCATGGTCGCCCTTGTTGAGGTAATAGAGTGAGAGGCGAACCGCTGCAAGATCGACCGAGGCGTCCTTCATGGAAGATTCGAACATTTCCATAGCCTTGACCTCATCTTTCGCCACCCCGCGGCCAAGCAAAGTGAGGACAGCCAAGTTGTACCGAGCAAGGGGGTAGTCTGCACTTGCGGCAGAGAAATATGCCGCCGCCGCTGTGCTGTCCTGTTTAACGCCTTCCCCGTGATCCAAGAGATAGCCCACCACATTCTGTGCTCGGCTATTCCCCCCCTGAGCGAGTTCAAACAGCTTCGGCAGCGCAGCTTTGTCCCCTGCTTTGTAGGCAGCCCAGGTCCGAAGTACGTTGCCACCCTCCCGCGCGGTTGTAAGTAGCCCCTTCATGGCAGTTGAGATGTCTGGAAGGCCGGTGCCCCCTGCTGCTGCTTCGTTGCTGAAGTAAGCAGCTGCGGACGTGTCTGGGGCGCTGCCTGCAGCACAGGTGAGGCTCGCGAACGCTAACGGGAAAGCCAACAAAGCCGGCAGTCGATTCAGTAAAGGCATTTTCTGATACACCTTGTTTATTGGTACGCGTAATGTATTCTTTAGCGCATGAAAAAACTATCCCTTCCTTTTCTCCTGGTAGGTGCATTGACCGGGTATCCCACTGCAGGACACGCGGACTGCTTCGCCGAGGCAGCTGAGCGCTATAGGGTTAGCGAGAAGCTACTTCGCGCCATCCAGGTCACCGAGAACCGGCCGGGCAAACCAGACGTAGTGAGCCCAAAAAACAGCGATGGCACCTGGGATATTGGCTTGATGCAGATCAACTCATCGTGGCTCCCGAAGCTTTCGCAATTTGGCATTGGTGAGAAAGAGCTTCTAGATCGTTGTGTTAGCGCGAATGTTGGAGCTTGGATCTTGGCGAGCAACATTGCCTCTCACGGTCCCGTTTGGAAGGCTGTGGGTGCATACAACAGCCCTAATGCGGAAAGTCAGCGGATATATATTCAGAAGGTAATGAATACCTATGGCGGTTTGTAAATGAAGCAGCTATTCAGCAGTTTTTTTGCTGTTCTACTATTTGGTTGGATTTTGTACACGGTATCCCCGGAGGAACCGTGTGAACGCGTCGAGCGTGGCGCTTTACCGGTCCGAGTAGTGTTTGACGCAGTCCGTTGGGCGGGCACGAACTACCTCAGCACGGATTCTAGGATTGACTTGCTGATTTGGAGCGTTTCAGCTGATAAATCCGTGCAAAGTTTCATCTCTCGTTTGTTCTACGGACCAGAGCTCAACTGCACTAACAGCCAGGCGTAATAGGAGCTTACTGTGGCAAGGGAACCAGATCTTTTTATTTACAACTCTCCGGCAGATAAACCTGCGGCCACATATTTGAACGACTTGTTCCGGATGGCCGCCCAAAATAAGATTCCGGATATTCATTTTCAATGGGTTCAAGGTGACGTGCACATCCAACTCAGGGAAGACGGTAAGCTGAGACACTTTGAAACCATAGAGCCAGCTATGGGCAAAATGATCGATACGAAAATTCGATCGCGGGCCACCATGGACCTTTCGCAGCATCAAATCCCCCTCGATGGCCGGATCGGATTGAGATACCCAGGGTTGGAGTTGGAAGTCCGTGTGAGCTTGGTACCGAGTCACAACGGACAAAAGATCGTATGCCGGTTGCTCGACCAGCAGAACGCATCGATGAATCTTGAACGAATCCGAATGCCGCCTTTGGTTGAGCACGCGTTCCGCGAGATGATCAACGAACCTCAAGGGCTGATCCTTGTCACCGGCCCAACGGGCTCAGGTAAAACAACGACCCTGTACGCAGCACTCAATGCCATCAATGACGGAACGCTCAATATTTGTACGATTGAGCATCCGGTGGAGTATGTAGTTAAGGGCTTTGTCCAAATCAACGTTACGCCCCAGCTCAGTTTCGCGCTGGGTCTACGCGCCCTGCTGCGTCAGGATCCTGACGTAATTCTGATCGGGGAAATTCGTGACCAGGAAACGGCGCAAATTGCCATTCAGGCAGCGAACACGGGTCACCTGGTCTTCGCCACATTGCACTCCAATAGTGCAGCTCAAGCCGTCCCTCGCATCATTGATCTTGGGGTTGATGCCCAAACACTTGCTTCTGTACTCATTGGCGTGATTGCTCAGCGACTAGTTCAGACTCTGCGGTCTGATATCGATCACGAATGGGTGCCCATTAATGATGTAGAGCGTATGTGGCTGAGGAAAAACGGGCTGCCAGCTATCACCGGCAAGGTACCCTTTGCACCATCGAAAGAATCGTTCTCAGGTAAGTGCCCAATCATTGAACTAATCAGATCTGACAAATCTGTACGTACAGCAATAATCGGTGGCGGTGGCGAGATGACAATCCTGAACGCTGCTGCTCGGCAAACCCAATTCGACACTCTTGGCCAATCCGCTGTGCGGATGGTGACTGACGGTATAACCACCATGGCACGGGTACGGTCGCTAATTAAAGATGATTCCGTAAAGCCAACTGTCAGGCGCATCGGTGATGTTCTAATCGCTCAGGGTCTTATTACCTTTACGCAAGCAAATCAGGCCGCTGAACTACAGTTACGTTGCACTATTGAAGGCAAAGTGAAAAAGTTCGGGCAAGCTCTCATTGATCTAGCGCTAGTGTCACAAGATGACGTAGTGAATGCCCTTGGTTTCACAGAGGGGGCAGTGGAATTTCTAACTGAGTTGGCCGCGGCCCGAAAAATCAACTTCAAGGCACTGAACGACACGGTCGAGCTGTGGCGCACAGAACGAAATCAAGAGTCAATCTTCGACATGCTCATCGAGCAGAACCTGATCAGCAAGGATCGTTTATATGAAGAAGTTTATTTCGCGGATGGCTATGGCAGCCCTGCTGGCAACTCCAATTCTCTCCTTAGCGCAGGAGGCGTTGCCGTCGCTGCCGTATAGAGAGGTTGCGGCCCAGGCAGAAGACAGTCACAAGGTCATCGTTTTCTTTTCCTTTGCGTGTCCCGTCTGTGCTTCGTACGATCAGACCTTTGCTCGGTGGGCCAAAACAATGCCGCCTGGCTGGTCCGCAGAGTTCCTTCCAGTAGCGGTGCCCGACAAAGGCAATTACATTGCTGCTCGTGCATTCTTTGCTGTCCAGGACGCAGATCCAGCCCGCCTTGATGCCTTCATGTCTGCGGCCTATACGTTGATCCAGCAGAATGGCATGACGATGGAGAGCCCTGATACCTGGTCGAAAGCTGTAGCGATCGCAAACGTCCGGGGATTCAACGATGCCTGGCTCAACGTCACTCAGCAACGGCTGGAGAAGGCTTTTGCCAAGCTCCTCACATATGGCGTCGATGCCACACCTTCCATGGTCATCAGTGGGAAGTATGTGATCACACCTGACGATGTATCCGGTGATAGTGCGCTCTACATGAATTTGGCAAACGGCATGATTTCTAAGGTGATGCAGGAGCAATAGCCCAGTCCACGGTTTGCTCTGTCATAGCACGAACCCCCGTTTAAACGGGGGTTTTGCATTTATGCGGCTAGGGTGTCTGGGTGCCCCGCTACAGAGAAGATCTGTCTAGTCCGAATGCAGGCAGTGTTTCACAAAAAAGCCCGACGTATAGTCGGGCTTTCTTTAATCCTATGAGGTTAGCTTTTGCCCCCTCTAGTCGTCGGCGGCTTGGCGTCGTCGTCACCCTTGTCTTCCGGGTTCACAACGGTTTTTTCCAGGGTCATTACTCTCGTAACGGGGGCTGGCTTCCCTCCTCCACTGAATGGCGACTCGTAAGCATCCGCAGCCCCCATCATGCCATCTCCGTATGGGCTACCAGACCCATTGTCTGAGCTGGACAGTTGTGGCTCACCTGCTGAGAGTCCAGCGCTAGCATGCGATTGCTCACCCGCGCTCATCAAACCAGCACCCGATGCCGTCATCATTTCACCAGCTTGTTCTGTATGAGACTCGGCGAGGGCTGGTTGCGATCCAACATGGAGTTGTCCGGTATGAACTGAGGTGGCCCCGAGTTCAATGGGCTCCATTAGGTTCTGATTAGCCCCCGCTGTCATGAGTCCCTCACCTATCCCCGCTCTTAGCTCCCCGGCGTGGCCCCCGGTCGGCGCCTGTGCCTCGGCTCCGGTAAGCGCTGCGGCCGCCTCGGGCTGGCTGACTTGAAAAGGTGCAGCGTCCTGGCGGATCGGTGCATGTGTCTCGGCGCCAGTCAGCGCTGCGGCCGCCTCGGGCTGGCTGACTTGAAAAGGTGCAGCGTCCTGGCGGATCGGTGCATGTGTCTCGGCGCCAGTCAGCGCTGAGGCCGCGGCGAGCTTGCTGGCTTGAAAAGGTGCAGCATCCTGGCGGATCGGTGCGTGTACCTGGTCCCCGGACAGCGTTGCCGCTGCCCCGGGCTGGCTGGCTTGTACAGGTGCAGCATCCCGGCGGATCGGTGCGTGTGCCTCGGCGCCGGTAAGCGCTGCGGCCGCCACGTGCTGGCTGGCTTGAGCGGGTGCAGCATCCTGACGGATCGGTGCCGGTGCCTGGGCTTCGGTCAGGGCTGCCGCTGCAGCGGTCTGGTTGGCCTGAGTAGGTGCAGCATCCTGGCGTATCGGTGCATGTGTCTCGGCGCCGGTCAGCGCTCCGGCCGCCACGGGCTGGCTGGCTTGAGCAGGCGCAGCATCCTGACGGATCGGTGCGTGTGCCTGGGCGTCGGTCAGGGCTGCCGCTGCAGCGGGTTGGTTGGCCTGAGTAGGTGCAGCATCCTGGCGTATCGGTGCTTGTGTCTCGGCGCCGGTCAGCGCTCCGGCCGCCACGGGCTGGCTGGCTTGAGC
>NZ_JBIVIF010000016.1:107413-128711 GCF_044749595.1 Pseudomonas sp. NPDC089392 | reverse complement strand
AGGCGTGACTGGCCCGAAACAGATGTAGGAGCAGCCTTGTGCTGCGAAGCGCCGCGCGGGCGGCGCTCGATCTCAAAGGCGATAAAAATGTTGTGACAACCACCTTGCAGCCATGAAACCTTATCAGAGCAGCCCAAAATAAAACGTCGCTCAAGCGCCTTCAGGCAGCAGGCTACGGTCAAACATAAACGCCCGCCCCTCCTGCGGGGTGTACTGATACAACTGCTGCGGCCTACCCAACCTGGGCTGGTTCTTCTCCCCGGTATCCCTCACCCACCCTAGCTCGCGCAAGCGCTCCAGGCGTTTACGCAGCGAGGTGCTGTTCACCGCCTGCCCGAGGCACGCCTGCACCGCGCCCAGTGCATCGAGCACGGTAAATTTCTCCGCCAACAGGTACAGCGGCAGGCTGCTGTACACCGTCTTCGCCGCCAGCCGCTCGCGGGCGCGCTCTACCAGCAGGTTGTGGTCGAACGGCAGCAACACTTTGCGGTCCACCACGCTGCCAACGTCGAAAAACTCGAGCTGGTCGCCCATGGCTTGCTGCTGCGGGTCGAGCAGTGTCAGGTAATAGGTACTCAACGACCACCCTCGTGGATCGCGAAAGGCATTGCCTTCAGTGCCCACCTGCTCCAGATAGCGCGGCAGCACGAGCGCCTTCTCGCGCAAGGCGCGGTCGGCAGCCGCCTCCAGACTGGTGTCGGGGGTGCGGCCATTGACGATGACCCCGGGCAGCGCCCACTGGCCGGCATGCGGCTCACGCTCACGGCGGTGCAACAACACTTGCAGATGCTGCGCATCAGGGGCCAGGCGCAGCGCGACGATATCGACACTGGCCAGGACTTCGACTGTACTCACCGGGTAACTCCTTGTTCAGTGGCGCAATAATCCACCAGAGCAACTAAGTAAATCAACCAGGAACCACGCACTGAAATTCACTTGACACACTTAATACACCAGGTGAAATATATGGTCATTCCAGCAAGGAGAACCGCCATGAAGATCGCCAGTTTCGATGTCGACGCCCAGAACGGCTTCACCGACAACGCGCCGCAAGAGCTGCCCGTTCCCGAAGGCGACGAAATCGCGGCTGACCTGAACACCATGGCCCTGCGCGCCGACCTGCGCCTGGGCAGCAAGGACGCCCACCCGGCCAACGCCGCCTGGGTAGTCGCCGACCCTGCGCACATGCTGCAACCCCTGCAACTGGCCAACGCCGACCTGACCTGGGTCAGCCACTGCGTGCCCGGCACCGCTGGCTTCGAACTGCTGCCCGGCCTGCCCGCCCCCATCGACTACGACTATTTCGTGTGGAAAGGTGTCGAACCCGACCTGCACCCCTACGGCGCCTGCTACCACGACCTGGCCGAGCGCCGCTCCACCGGAGTAATCGAGTACCTCAAGCAGCAGCTGGTAGGCGCAGTGATCGTTGGCGGCCTGGCCCTGGACTACTGCGTCAGTACCACCGCCCGCCAACTGCGCCAGGCCGGCTTCCAGGTGCTGCTGTACTTGCCGGCCTGCCGTGCGCTGACCCAGGCCGGCGCCATCGAGGCGTGCGGCGCCCTGGCCGCCGAGGGTGTGATCCTCTGCGGCGACGAAGCCGCCCTCGACCACCAGCTTGCCCTGATCAAGGAAGGCCGCCCATGAGCGAAAGTGTTTTCGGCCCACGCATCATCCAGAACCTGCTGGACACCGACTTCTACAAGATCACCATGATGCAGGCGGTGCTGCACAACTACCCCAACGCCGAAGTGGAATGGGAGTTCCGCTGCCGCAATGGTGAGGACCTGTCCCCCTACCTGGCCGAGATCCGCTACCAGATAGAACAACTGGCCGAGGTCACGGTCACCCATGACCAGTTGGCCTATCTGGAAAAAATCCCGTTCCTGAAACCCGACTTCATCCGCTTTCTCAGCCTGTTCCGCTTCAACCTGCGCTATGTGCAGGTAGGCCTGGACGATGCCGGGCAACTGGCAATCCGCGTGCGCGGGCCGTGGTTGCACGTGATTCTCTACGAAATCCCGCTGCTGGCGATCATCAGCGAGGTGCGTAACCGCTACCGCTATCGCGAAGTGGTGATCGAGCAGGTCGGCGAACGCCTGTACCAGAAACTCGACTGGCTCAAGGCCGAGGCCAGCGCCGATGAGCTGACCGGTTTCCAGTTGGCAGACTTTGGTACGCGGCGGCGCTTCTCCTACCGGGTACAGGAAGAGGTGGTGCACATTCTCAAGCACGACTTCCCGGGGCGTTTTGTCGGCACCAGCAATGTGCACCTGGCTCGCGAATTCGAGCTCAAGCCGCTTGGGACCATGGCCCACGAATGGTTCATGGCCCACCAGCAACTCGGCCCGCGCCTGGTCGATAGCCAGGCCGCCGCGCTGGAATGCTGGGTGCGGGAATATCGCGGGCTGCTGGGCGTCGCGTTGACCGACTGCATCACCATGGACGCGTTCCTCGGCGATTTCGACCTGTACTTCGCCAAGCTGTTCGACGGCCTGCGGCATGATTCGGGCGACCCGATGGCCTGGGCGGAAAAGGCCATTGCCCACTATGAGCGGCTGGGGATCGACCCAAAGAGCAAGACCCTGATCTTTTCCGACGGGCTGGATTTTGCCAAGGCGCTTGGGCTATACCGGGCGCTGCATGAGCGGATCAATGTGAGCTTTGGCATTGGTACCCGGCTGACCTGCGATATCCCAGGGGTGGAGCCGATGAACATCGTGATCAAGATGACCGACTGCAACGGGGCGCCGGTGGCGAAGATTTCCGACAGCCCGGGCAAGACACAGTGCCGGGATGAGAATTTTGTTGCCTATATGAAGCATGTCTTCAAGTTGAATTGATGGTGCCTGTGCTGGCCTCTTCGCGGCGGTTCGACGCCTCGATGAACCCGCTCCTACAGGTATCGCACATGGCTTGAGGAATGTGGGGTCCTTGTAGGAGCGGGTTCACCCGCGAAGAGGCCGGTACAGTCAACCCACCTCTTGCAAGCCAACACACAACTCAAGAAACCGCGCCGCCGCCCGCGACGGCGTGGCTGCATGCGGCATCAATATGGAAAACCGCCTGACCAACGCCTGCGGCGCAACCTGCAACCTGTGCAACGCCCCATCCTCATGCCGGATCGACATCGCCGACACAAACCCAATGCCCATCCCGGCCCGCACCGCCTCCTTCACCCCTTCCACCCCGGCAATCTCCAGCGCCACACGCATCGCCACGCCATCACGGGCAAACGCCCGCTCGACGATCTGCCGCACGCCCGAACCGCTCTCGCGCAGCACCAGCGGGTAAGCCCCCAGCGACGCCAGCGTGTGCTGATCATTGACAGCCAACGGATGCCCACGCGGCACAATGGCCACGATCTCGTCCTCACGCCATGCCGTCACTTCAGTGCCCAACGGCAGCTCCTGCCCCGGAGGCCCCTCGATCAAGGCGATATCGACACTGTCCAGCGCCGCGACGATCTCCGCTGTGTTGCCATGTGAGGTGGTTACCAGCACGTCAGGATAGCGCCGGTGAAAATCGGCGATCAGGTAAGGCAACAGGTAGCTGGCCGGCGTGGTACTGGCGCCGATGCGCAAGGTACCGCGCTCCAGCCCGTGCATCGCTTCTCGCAGCGCCTGGGCCTGGCGGAAGGTTTCACGCAGGCGCTCGGCATGTGCCAGCAACTGCTCGCCAGCCGCCGTCAGCCGCACGCCACGGCCGGCACGTTGATACAGCGGCTCGCCAAAGGCCTCCTGCAGCAGCTTGAGCTGGCCAGACACCGCTGGCTGCGACAGGTGCAGGGCCTGGGCCGCATGGCTGATGTTGCCATGCTCGGCGACGGTGGCGAACGTTATCAGTTGTTCTGGGGTCATGAATGAAAAATATCAGCTATTCGGATATTTGCCATTCTAAATTACGATTTTTTATAAGCTTATAACCAGATTAACGTAGGCCTTGTCGAAACACCTTTCCGGAGGACTCACATGGCCACGGCTCCATCCAACCCCGCCTTTACCCCTACCCTCTCCACCCGAGGGCGGCTCAACGGCATCCTGTTCGTCGCGCTGTTCGCGCTGGCAGTCACTCAGTTGGCCGCCATGCCCGCCATCGCCAACCTGGGCATCAGCCCGCTGATCGTCGGCATCGTCGCCGGTGCGCTGTACGGCAACGCGCTGCGCGATGGCGTACCGGCAAGCTGGGCAGCGGGCATCAACTTCTCCGCGCGCGGCCTGCTGCGCATTGCCGTGGCCTTCTTTGGCCTGCGGGTAAGCCTGCAGGAAATAGCCGAAGTCGGCTGGTCGGGGCTGCTCGTTTCGCTGCTGGTGGTGGGCAGCACACTGCTGATCGGCCTGTGGTGCGGCATGAAAGTATTCAAGCTGGACCGCGATACCGCCCTGCTGACCGCCGCCGGCAGCGCCATCTGCGGCGCCGCCGCAGTACTGGCCTTTGAATCGGCATTGCGCAGCGCCCCGCACAAAAGCGCCATGGCGGTCGGCAGCGTGGTGCTGTTCGGCACCCTGTCGATGTTCCTTTACCCGCTGGCGATAAACGCCGGCTGGCTGCAGCTGGACACCATGGGCGCCGGGCTGTTCCTGGGCGGCACCATTCACGAAGTCGCGCAGGTGGTTGGCGCGGCCAGCAACGTCAGCCCCGAAGCCACCCACATCGCCACCATCGTCAAGATGACCCGGGTCATGCTGCTGGTGCCGGTGCTGCTGGTGGTAGGCTTGTGGATCAGCCGCTCGCGCCAGGCTGGCCAGGCGCAGGGCAACGGGCGCATCGCCATGCCCTGGTTCGCTTTCGGCTTCCTGGCGCTGGTGCTGGTGAACTCGCTGCAGGTGCTGCCCGGTAGCGTGACCCAGGCAGTCAACAGCCTCGACACCTTTGCCCTGACCATGGCCATGACCGCACTGGGCATGGAGACCCGCTTCAGCCAGATTCGCCAGGCCGGGCCACGGGCGCTGGCCACTGGGGCGATTCTCAACCTGTGGCTGATCGGGGGTGGTTTGGCGATTACCCTGGGCGTGCAGAAGCTGTTGGGCTGACCTTGGACCGAGTCGCCTGGTTCGCGGCGGTTCGACGCCTCGATAAACCCGCTCCTACAAGGACCGCGCTGCCCTCAAGGCTTGCGCTGTACGTGTAGGGGCGGGTTTATCGAGGCGTCGAACCGCCGCGAACCAGGCGACTCGGTCTCAAGCTTTTTCACACCCCCCCTCGTTGCCGTCCACATTTCTAGGTATGGTGTTGTCAAAGAAGGATGTTTTACCTGCACAGGAAAGACTTAGATGCCCCAACGCCATGTCATCAATGCATCCGTCAGCCCCAAAGGCAGCCTGGAGACGCTGTCACAACGTGAAGTGCAGCAACTGAGTGAAGTCGGTACCGGTAGCCTTTACACCTTGTTCCGCCAGTGCGCCCTGGCCATCCTCAACACTGGCGCTCATGTCGACAATGCCAAGACCATCCTCGAGGCCTACCAGGACTTCGAGGTGCGTATCCACCAACAAGACCGCGGTGTACGCCTGGAGCTGCTGAATGCCCCGGCCGATGCCTTCGTCGATGGCGAGATGATCGCCAGCACCCGTGAAATGCTGTTCAGCGCCCTGCGCGACATCGTCTACACCGAAAGCGAGCTGGCCAGCCAGCGCATCGACCTGGAAAGCTCCCAGGGCATCACCGACTACGTCTTCCACCTGCTGCGCAACGCCCGCACGCTGCGCCCGGGCGTGGAACCGAAGATGGTGGTGTGCTGGGGCGGCCACTCGATCAGCAGCGAGGAATACCAGTACACCAAGAAGGTCGGCCACGAGCTGGGCCTGCGCAAACTGGACGTGTGCACCGGCTGCGGCCCGGGCGTAATGAAGGGCCCGATGAAGGGTGCGACCATCGCCCACGCCAAGCAGCGTATGCATGGCAGCCGCTACCTGGGCCTGACCGAACCGGGCATCATCGCCGCCGAGGCACCCAACCCGATCGTCAACGAACTGGTGATCCTGCCGGACATCGAGAAGCGCCTGGAAGCCTTCGTACGTGTCGGCCACGGCATCATCATCTTCCCGGGTGGCGCCGGTACGGCCGAGGAATTCCTCTACCTGCTGGGCATCCTCATGCACCCGGACAACCGCGACCTGCCGTTCCCGGTGGTGCTCACCGGCCCGCGCAGTGCCGAGCCGTACCTGCAACAGTTGCACGCGTTCGTCGGCGCCACCCTGGGTGAAGCGGCGCACCGCTTGTACGAGATCATCATCGACGACCCGGCAGAAGTCGCCCGGCACATGGTCGAAGGGCTCAAGGCAGTCAAGCAGTTCCGCCGCGAGCGCAACGATGCCTTCCACTTCAACTGGCTGCTGAAGATCGAGGAGAGCTTCCAGCGCCCGTTCGACCCAACCCACCAGGCCATGGCTGACCTGGACCTGCGTCGCGAGCTGCCGGCCCATGAGCTGGCCGCCAACCTGCGCCGGGCGTTCTCCGGCATTGTCGCGGGCAACGTCAAGGACAAGGGCATCCGCCTTATCGAAGAACACGGCCCCTATCAGATCCGCGGCGACAGCGCCGTGCTGGACCCACTGGGCCGGCTGCTGCAGGCGTTCGTCGACCAGCACCGGATGAAGTTGCCTGGCGGCGCGGCGTATGTGCCGTGCTACCAAGTGGTGACCTGACCCCTGCCTGCTGCGCTAGCTGTTGCTTTTGATCTTGATCTTGATCTTGATCTTGATCTTGATCTTGATCTTGATCTTGATCTTCGCGACTTCAGGAGGCCGAACGCAGGCCTTGCGGAGGGAGGTGACGGGCATGGATGCCCGTCAAGCGCTGAGGCCCCATGGATGGGGCCTGCAGCGCGTACTCCCGGGAGCAAGGCCGGAGAGAGGGGACCCCGGAGCGCAGCGTAGGGGCCGGATGATGGGAGCGCAGCGTTTTTTGGTTACTTTTTGTCGCGTCTGACAAAAAGTGACTCGCCGTAAGGGCGAAAAGGTGAGTAAGCGTCGCCATCGCGAATGGACTATGCGCAGTATCAAAACCGCCGCATGAGCTGTTGCTGTTGCTGTTGCTGTTTGGATGTGGGCCTTCACACCAAGTAGACATTCATTCGCGCAGGTGGCGCCAAGTCACCTTTCCGCCCTTACGGCGGGTCACTTTTTGTCAAACGCGACAAAAAGTAACCAAAAAACGCTGGCTCCCATCATCCGGCCCCTACGCTGCGCTCCGGGGTCCCCTCGCTACGGGCTTGCTCCCGGGAGTACGCGCTGCAGGCCCCATCCATGGGGCCTCAGCGCTTGACGGGCATCCATGCCCGTCACCTCCCTCCGCAAGCCCTTCGCTCGGCCTCCTGAAGTCGCAATCTGCGGCGCCTGAACTACCGCGCGCTTAGAAGCAAAGGCAAAAGCAAAAGCAAAGGCGAAAAGTGGGCTACTGGTTCAGGTCGGCCATCGAGCGCTCGACAAAGCGGATGCTGTCACGCCCCCCACGCTTGGACTGATACAACGCCACATCCCCCTGCTCGATCAACGCAGCCAAACTCGCCGGCGGCTGCTCGAACAGGTTGGCACCAATACTCAAGGTAACCGCCTCAGGCGTTGGCACAGTCTTGCTGGCAAACTGCTGGAACTGCTCACGCAGTACCCCACCCAACTCCATGACCCGCTCGCTACTGGCCCCATGCAGCAAAATGACGAACTCATCGCCGCCCAGCCGCGCCGCCAGCGAGCGCTCGGGCAGCACCGCGCGAATCATCTCGCTCAAGGCAATCAGCAAGCGGTCCCCAGCAACATGCCCATGCAGGTCATTGACCAGCTTGAAGTTGTCGATATCGATCAACAACAACGCCCCAGGTTGCGCCGGGCTCACTTCCTTGAAGAAATGCGCCGCACGCACCTCCAGTGCACGGCGGTTGTACAACGTAGTCAGCGGGTCACGCGCCGCCAGCCGGGCAATCCGCTCCTCGCGCCGGTAACGCACGGTGCCGGTCATCGACAAGGCAATCAGCATGATCGCCATTGCCCCTTCAACCAGCGAAACCTGAATGATCAGCCCGCCGAAGGTGGCCAGGTCGATCAGCGTACCCGGCGTGATCGCAATGATCGCCTTGGCCGCATAGAACAGCCCATGAATCAACAACACATAGCGCAACTGCACCGCCCCGACACTCAGCGAACTGCCATGCGGCCGCAACAGGAAGCTGGCCTTGAGCGTCAACAACGCCACCAGCAACGAGTTGACCATCAGCATTACCTTCGACCACTGCGGCCCAACAGGCAACAGCAACAAGGCAAACCAGACAGCCACTATCAGCAGCCAACTGCGCGACAGACGGTTCTGGGTGAAACGCAAAACCCCCATCAGGAAGAACCAGTGCGCCACCACCAACAAGCCGTTGGCGAACCAGATACCGATCAAGAGCAAGCCTATGCCCCGCAGCAAGGCCAAGGTGGAGCCGACCGTAATGGTGGCAAAGCCGGCGCTCCAGAACAGCAGCGAAGGCTCGCGAACGCTGCGCCACTCGATCGCCAGGTACAAGGCTGCTGCTGCGGCCAGGGCGATCGTGATAGTCAGCATCGTGGGTGGATCAAGCGCCATATACGGGTTGGCCTATCTGGTTAACGAGGAAAAGGCCCGATTGTATGCGCTCGTGATGACTTTTCAGAGGGGCCCCGCACACTTGCCAGCAAATGATAGCCCAGCCCTTGCAGGTCTCCGCACGAAATGCATGTCATATTGACATCACCCTGTCATTCGCACCACAAAAACAGCTGTCGCAATGACAACGCACCGGCGCAATACCCCCCAATTGTAAAGGCTGGCCACTTGGCACGAAAACTGAACAGTTCTCTTTCGCCACAATCTGCCTTGCGGAATAACTATCATGAAAAACGTCCTCTTCCCCCTGGCGATGACCCTGTCTATCGCCCTGCCCGCCTGCGCCGACCAAGTGCTCTCGGAAAGCGCCGACAACACGGTGGGCTATGGCGCCGGCGGTGTCAGCGGCCTGATGGTCGGCGCTGCACTCGGTGGCCCGTTCGGCGCCATCGCCGGCGCTGCCCTGGGTGCGTTTGGCGGTGCCGCCGTACAACAAGGCACGGGCAACAGCGACCCGGCCTATATGGTGCGCCACGACGATGGCAGCACGCAGCGCTATCGCTCACCCAATGCCCACTTCAAGCCCGGTGATCAGGTACAGGTGAGTGGTATTCGCCTGGCCCCGGCGCAGTAAGCCGTTGCCCGGACAAGAAACTGACCAGTTGCCGCCCGTGCGAACTCAGGCGCTCCCAGTCACGGAAGCACAGGCGTAACTCCAGGGTGGCCCAACTTTCCGCCAGGGCCACTCGGCGCACCGGCAGCTCCTGCTCGGCGCGCACTGCGGCTGTTTCAGGCAGCATGGCCACGCCTGCGCGCTGCGCCACCAGTTGCGCAATGGCCTCGAAACTGGGCGCCCGTACCCGTACCTTGAGTGGCATGGCCAGGTTAATTGCCAGCTCTTCGACAAAGCGCTGCATCGGCCGCTCACCCGGCAAGCAGATGAACGCATAGCCCAAGGCGTCGACCAGACGCAATTGCTCACGCCCGGCCAGCGGATGATCGGCCGGCACCAGCATCACCAGCCGCTCGGTACGAAACGGCAGCGAGACAACGCCTTCGCTGTGCAGGATGCCGTCATACACGCCAATCTCGCACTCGTTGGCCACCACCACCCGCAGCACATCGACGCTCTTGTGCTCCACCAGTTGCAGGTCGACCTGCGGGTAGTCCGCCAGAAACGGCCCCAACACCGCCGGCAGCAACGTGCTGTTGGTCACGGTTGAGGCCGCCAGGCGCAAAGTAATGCGGTGCTCGCCAGACAGTTGCTGCAAGGTCTCCTGCAGTTTCTGCGCCTCGCCGAGCACGCTACGCGCGCCCTCCAGCACCAGGCGCCCGGAAGGCGTCAGCTGCATGCCATCGGCCTTGCGCGTGAACAACATCAGGCCGCTGCGCTCCTCCAGCAGGCGCAGGCGATTGCTGGCGGCCGACACCGCCACCGGGAAGGTCGCAGCCGCCTTCTCAAGCTGCCCGTGGCCGCGATCGCCAGCAGCAGGCGCAGATCAGTCAGATCGAACGGCATGCCCTTCTCCAAAAACGAACACCATGTTCGATAAAAAGCGATTCTAGCGCGGCCGCCTTCTGTTCAGAATAAGCCTTGTGTTTATTCTGCCGCGGGTACCCCATGAACGCGTTACGCAGCTTGATCCAGCACCAGTTGCAAAGCGGCGCCCTGTACGCCGTGCTGGCAGCCCTGGGCTTCAGCTTCAAGGCCATCTTCGTCAAGCTCGCCTATGCCGCCGGGCCGGTGGACGCCATCAGCCTGCTGGCATTGCGCATGGGGCTGTCGCTGCCGTTGTTCGCCTGGCTGGTATGGGCCAGCCGTGGTCAGGGCGGCGTCCCCCTCAACCTGGGCGATGGGTTGCGCGTCGCCTTGCTCGGGCTGCTGGGTTACTACCTGGCCAGCCTGTTCGATTTCTATGGTTTGCAGTACATCAGCGCTGGGCTGGAGCGCTTGATCCTGTTCACCTACCCGACCCTGGTGCTGGTGTTCCAGGCCATCGCCCTGCGCGAACGGCCAAGCCTGCGCACCTTGTCGGCCATGGGCCTGTGCTACCTGGGGCTGGGCATCGCCTTTGTCCACGACATCAGTGTTGCCGGGGTTGGCCAGCAGGTGGTGCTGGGTTCGCTGTGGGTGTTCGCCAGTGCGGTGACCTACGCGCTGTATTACGCCGGCACCGGGATGATGCTCAAGCGCATGGGCTCGATGCGCCTGGCCGGGCTGTGCGGCACCGCGTCCTCGCTGATGGTGCTGGCGCATTACCTGCTGGTGGCACCGGTGGGCCAGCTGTGGCAGCTGCCGGGCGCGGTGTGGGCCAATGCCGGGTTGATGGCGGTGTTTTCCACGGTATTGCCGATCTACTGGGTGGCGCTGGCGATTCAGCGCCTGGGGCCGACCCATACGGCGGCGGTGGGCAACCTGGGGCCGGTGCTGACCGTGCTGGCGTCGTGGGCGATTTTGAGCGAGGAGATTTCGCTGTACCAGGTCATTGGGCTGGCGGTGGTGCTGTTTGCCGTGTCGCGGCTCAAGCCGCAAGGTAACCAGGTAACCAAAAGTGCACAGCCCGGCGCGGTCCCTGTAGGAGCGGCCTTGTGTCGCGAAAGGGCTGCAAAGCAGCCCCAGCAATAGCGGCGGTGACGCTGAAATCGAGGGGCCGCTTTGCGGCCCGATCGCGACGCAAGGCCGCGCCTACAAAAAGCGCACCAGGCGACATCAGAGCACCCGCTTGATCAACGGCTCCAACCGGCTATAGCGCAACCGCCGCAAGAACTTGCGCACTTCCTTGGGGTGCTCGGCCTTTACCCCCAGCGCCTCAGCCGACGCAATCTTCGGCGCAAACCGGCGCAACTCGTTCAACTCAGCTTCCCGTGGCACCAGCCATTGCCCTTGCGGGTCATCAATCAGCAGGCCGTTCTCCAGGTCCAGGTTGAACCCGCGCGGGTTCAGGTTGTTGCCGGTCAGCAGCGAATAGCGCTGGTCGATCCAGATGCCCTTGGCATGGAAGGTATGCCCAGGATCGTTCCAGATCCGCACATCCAGCTGGCCGCAGGCAATCGCAGCGTGGCGGCGGCGGGCGAAGGCGCGCAGGTTGTCCTCGTACAGATAGGGCAGCGCACCACTGGCGCTGAACGGCTCACCAGGGGCGATATAGAAGTCGTTGGCCGTACGATCGCCGACGATCAGCTCCACTTGCACTCCCCGCCTCAGGGCATGGTCAATTTCGCGCATCACTACCCGCGGCGGGTTGAAATACGGCGTGCTGATGATGATCTGCGTGCGCGCCGCCGCCAGCAAGGTACACAACGCCCGGTTCAACGGGTTGCCACGGCCCACGCCCAACAGCGGGATCACCCGCAAACCCTGCCCTGCCCCGCTGGCAGGCGCTTCGTACGCCATACGCCGCAGCCGTGCGCGCAAGCGCCGGATGTCACCGCGCAGGCTGCGGGTGGCAGGTGGCGCCGGCAAGTCGAGGCGCGGTGTGGCGGTGTGGTGCAGCAGGCGCCGCACCAGGTCGACCATGGCGTCGGCCAGTGCCGACGACTGGAACAGGTGGTAGCGGTCCAGGCGGTAGCGGTCGAAGCGGTGCAGGTACACGTTGTTCAGGCTGGCGCCGGTGTAGATCACGCAGTCGTCGATGATGCTGCCCTTCAGGTGCAGCACCCCGAACAGCTCGCGGGTCTGCACTGGCACGCCGTGGATGACAATATCCAGCCCGCGCAGCTGGCGCTGGGCCTGGTACCAGGCGGCATTACCTGGTTGACGCCCCGCCCCCAGCAGGCCGCGCCGGGCGCGGAACCAGTCGACCACGATGGTGATTTCCAGGCCCGGCCGCGCGGCCTTGGCCTGGTACAAGGCATCCAGCACTTCCTGGCCGGCCTCGTCCTCCTGCAGGTACAACGCGACGATGACGATACGCCGGGTTGCTGCGCGGATGCGCTCGAACAGGCAGGCGCGGTAGGCCTTGGCATCGGGCAGCACCTGGATCGACTCGGGCGACATGGCGTAGCCTGGCAATGCCGCCAGCATGGATTCGGGGTTCACGAACGATCACCTTCTATGTGCAATCACTGTCGGCCCTGCCAACTGGCGGGGCCATTCCTGGCCGCTGCGCCCGGGGTGTAAGATCGACCCGGCAACGACCTATAACAACAAGAACCACGCGAGGCTGTTTTTTCTCACTGCCCCTGACCAACTATGCCTCAGCTTGCACAGGAACAGCGCAATGGTCCACCCCGCTTCTGCAAACCTATCGCCTTCTATTGTAAAGAGTTGTTCGGTAAAGACCTTCGGCTTTCTGATTTTGCCCAATTTCACCACCATCGGCCTGGCGTCGGCGGTGGAGACCCTGCGCATGGCCAACCTGGCCGCGCGCAAGCCATTGTTTCGCAGCGTGCTGATCGCTGCCGACGATGCGCCGGTGATGGCCAGCAACGGCATGCGCGTACTGCCCGACTACAGCATCGCCAACGCGCCCGCGCTGGATGCCTTGCTGGTGGTCGGGGCCAACCCGATCGATCGCGGCCGCGGCAACCGCCCGCTGATCGACTGGTTGCGCCAACTGGCCCGCCAACGCTTGCCTTTGGGCGGCATCTGCACGGGTAGCTACCTGCTGGCCAAGGCCGAACTGCTCAAGGGTTACCGCTGTACCATCCATTGGGAAGACCTGCCGACGTTGCAGGCGCACTTCCCCGGCATCGTCATTTCCAGCCAGCTGTTCGAACTGGACCGCGACCGCTATACCTGCTCGGGCGGCGTGGCGGCCATGGACATGATGCTGCAACTGGTGGCTCGCGAGGCTGATGGCCAGAACATCGCGGCCAAGGCGGCCGAGCTATTGCTGTGCGACCGGGTGCGGGGTGAGCGCGAGCGCCAGCGGGTGCCGCTGCGCACCCTGCTTGGCAGCGCCCAGCCCAAGCTGAGCCAGGTGGTGGCGATCATGGAGGCCAACCTCGAAGAGCCGCTGGGCCTGGAGGAGCTGGCCAGCCTCAACGAGGTGACCGTGCGCCAGCTGGAGCGGCTGTTCCACAAGTACCTGCAGCGCACGCCCAGCCAGTATTACCTGGAGCTGCGGCTGTCGCGGGCGCGGGAGTTGCTGCTGCGCAGTGACGTGCAGGTGCGTGAGGTGGCGCTGGCCTGCGGGTTCAGTTCGCCGGCGCATTTTTCCAAGAGTTACAGCCGGTTCTTCGGGTTGTCGCCATTGGGGGAGCGGCGGCAAGCCTCTCTCCATTGACCTGGGTTTTGTATTGGCTTTGCTGGCCTCTTCGCGGGTGAACCCGCTCCTACAACGGATGCGAAATCAACGCGATCGTGGTAGGAGCGGGTTCACCCGCAAAGAGGCCAGTACAGGCCAATCAATCTGCCAGGGCCGAATGCGCCGTCTCCCGACACATCAGCATGGCCACCAACGCCACCAAAGCCGCCGCCAGCAAATACCCCGCCGGCGCCAGCTTGCTACCCGTCACCTGGATCAACCAGGTGGCAATGAACGGCGCCGTCCCGCCAAAAAACGCGTTGGCCACATTGAAACTCAAGGCAAAACCACTGAAGCGCACCCGTGTCGGGAAAATCTCCGCCAGCAAGCACGGCAAGGTCCCGTCATTCATCGCCAGCATCGCGCCAAAGAAAATCTGGATCGCCAGAATCACCAGCAACGGTTGCCCGTCCAGCAGGCGGAACAACGGCACCGTCAGCCCAAGGAACAACAGCGAAGCCACCACCAGCATGGTCTTGCGCCCAAACTGGTCGGACAGCCGCCCCATCAGGAAGATCAAGCCGATATAGGTGGCCAGCGATACCGTCGAGGCAATGAACGAATCCCGCTCGCTCATGCCCATTTCACTGGACAGGTAGGTAGGCATGTAACTCAGCAGCAGGTAGAACGCCACCGCGTTCAGGCAGGTGACGCCAATGCCGATGGCCAGGCTGCGGCGGTGCTGGCCCAGCAGCTCACGCAACGGCGCCGGGGCCATACCCGCCTTGTTTTCCAGGCGCTGCTCCATCTCCAGGAACTTGGGCGTGTCTTGCAGGCTCATGCGAATATAGCGCCCTACCAGACCGAACGGTGCCGCCAGCAGGAATGGCAGGCGCCAGCCCCACTCATGCAAGGCTTCGCTACTGAGCAGCTCATGCAGCACCGCGACGAACGCCGCACCAAACAACAACCCCGCCGCCGTACTGGCTGGCACGATGCTGGTGTACAACCCACGCCGGCCGGGCGGCGCGTATTCGGCCAGGAACGCCGCAGCACCGGCATACTCGCCCGAGGCGGAAAAGCCCTGCACCAGGCGGATCAGCAACAGCAGTCCCGGTGCCCACAGGCCGATTTGTGCATAGCCGGGCAACAGGCCGATGCAGAAGGTGGACACCGACATGATCAGGATCGACCACGACAGTGCATTGCGCCGGCCATGGCGGTCGCCGAAATGGCCCCAGACGATGCCGCCCAGCGGGCGCACCAGGAACGACAGCGCGAACACCGCGAAGGTCGCCAGCAGGCCGGTGGTCTTGTCGGTTTGCGGGAAGAAGGTGGCGGCGATGATGGTGGCCAGGTAGCCGTAGGCGGCGTAGTCGAACCACTCGACGAAGTTGCCCATGAAACTGGCCCAGGCGGCCTTGCGCAGGGCCTGGCGTTCGGCGCTGTGTGCGGGGCTGGCGACAGCGGATGGGTCAAGGGTGGTGCTGGACATGACGGGTACCCTCTGGTTCTTTTAATTGGAGGCAGGGTCTGGTGGTCATACTGGGATCTTGTTGTTGTCTGGGCCGGCCTCTTCGCGGGTAAACCCGCTCCTACAACAGCGGTGAAATCCCTGTAGGAGCGGCTTTAGCCGCGAAGCAGGCGACGCCAATGCTTATTTGCGAATGATGTTGTGCTCCGGCCCATACGGGAACTTGGTGATGTTCTCGGCGCCACTGTCATTGACGATCAGGATGTCATGTTCGCGATACCCGCCCGCCCCCGGCCGCCCTTCGGGCAGCATGATCATCGGTTCGATCGAAACCACCATGCCCGGCTCCAGCACCGTGTCGATGTCTTCGCGCAGTTCCAGCCCGGCCTCGCGGCCGTAGTAGTGGCTCAAGGTGCCAAACGAGTGGCCATACCCGAAGGTGCGGTATTGCAGCAGGTCGTGACGCAGGAAGATCTCGTTCAGTTCGCGGGCGATGTCGCTGCAGCGCATGCCCGGGCGCACCAGTTTCAGCCCGGCTTCGTGCACTTCGACGTTGGCCTGCCACAGGCGCAGGTACTCATCCGGGCAGTGGTCGAGGAACAGCGTGCGCTCCAGCGCGGTGTAGTAGCCGGCGATCATCGGGAAGCAGTTGAGGCTGAGGATCTCGCCCTTGCCGACCCGGCGGCTGGTCACCGGGTTGTGCGCTCCGTCGGTGTTGAGCCCGGACTGGAACCAGGTCCAGGTATCCATCAGCTCGGCATCGGGGAAGCGCTTGGCAATTTCGCGGACCATCGCCTGGGTAGCATGCAGCGCCACTTCGTACTCAGGCACATGCTCGCGCAGCGCCTCGACCACCGCCGCCCCGCCGATATCGGCCACCTGCGCACCGTGGCGGATCAGCGCCTGCTCCTCGGCCGACTTGATCATACGCATGCGCATGCACGGTGCGCCGATGTCCACCAGCTCGGCCTTCGGGTAGCAGGCGGCGAGTTTGCCGTGGTTCTGCAGGTTGAGGTGGTCATGCTCCACGCCGATGCGTGAGGCCAGCGGCAATGCCTGCTGGATAGCGACGAAGTAATTGTCGCGCTGCCAGTCGGTGTAGACGATGTTGTCAGTGCCGACCGTGCGCCGCCAAGGCTGCCCGCCATCGATGTTGGCACTGATCGAGACGACCTTGTCCTGGGTAATCACCAGCGCATAAGGGCGGCCGAACGAGCAGTAGAGGAAATCGCTGTAGTAGTTGACGTTGTGGTATGAGGTGAAGATCGCCGCCTCGATGTCCTGCTCGGCCATGTAGGCCCGCAGCCGGGCGTGGCGGGCAGCATATTCCTGGGCGGAGAAGGTTGGCTTCACCTTGTCGCCGTTACGGATTTTCAGGGTCTGGGGCATTTGCATGGTCGGGGTTCCTTGTCGTTGTGAGCACGCTGTTCAGGCTGGCCGCCTGAGAAGCATTGCAACAGAACCGACGAGGGCGCTTTTGTATCTATCCGACCTGGAATTGGCGGGATCGCCACTGGCCTTGGGGGGCTGCTCTGCAGCCCATTCGCGGCACAAGGCCGCTCCCACATTGATCAGTTGTGGGAGCGGCCTTGTGCCGCGAATGGGGCGCAAAGCGCCCCCCTAACTTCCAATGCAGCTATTTCAGGTCAAACCGATCCAGCTCCATCACCTTCTCCCAAGCCGCAACAAAGTCCCGCACGAACTTGTCGCCACCATCCCCACTGCCATACACCTCGCTCAACGCCCGCAGTTGCGCATGCGAACCAAACACCAGGTCAACCCGGCTCCCAGTCCATTTCACCTGCCCGGTCTTGCGGTCGCGGCCTTCGAAGGCTTCGTTGTCCGCCGAGGTCGGCTTCCACTCCACGCCCATATCCAGCAGGTTGCGGAAGAAGTCGTTGCTCAGGGTGCCGACCTTGTCGGTGAACACGCCCTGCGTGCTGCCGCCATGGTTGGCGCCCAGCACCCGCAGGCCACCGATCAGCACGGTCAGTTCCGGCGCTGTCAGGGTCAGCAACTGGGCCTTGTCCAGCAGCAGCTTCTCGGCCTTGACGCTGTAGCGGTCCTTGCTGAAGTTACGGAAGCCATCGGCCAGCGGCTCCAGCACGGCGAACGACTCGACATCGGTCTGCGCCTGGGTGGCATCGGCACGCCCAGGGCGGAACGCCACGCTGAGGTTGTGCCCGGCGTCCTTGGCGGCTTTTTCCACCGCTGCGGCACCGGCGAGTACGATCAGGTCGGCCAGGGAGACCTTCTTGCCACCGGCATTGAACTCGGCCTGGATCTTCTCCAGTGCCGCCAGCACCTTGCCGGTGCCCTGGTTGGCCGCCCAATCCTTCTGCGGCGCCAGGCGCAGGCGACCACCGTTGGCCCCGCCCCGCTTGTCCGAACCACGGAAGGTCGACGCCGCTGCCCAGGCTGTAGCCACCAGTTCGCCAACGCTCAGGCCCGAAGCCAGCACCTTGGCCTTGAGCACGGCAATGTCCTGCTCGCCCACCAGCGGATGGTCGACTTTGGGCAGCGGGTCTTGCCACAGCAATTCTTCGTTGGGCATTTCCGGGCCCAGGTAGCGCGCCAGCGGGCCCATGTCGCGGTGGATCAGCTTGTACCAGGCGCGGGCGAACGCGTCGGCCAGCTGGTCAGGGTTATCCTTGAAGCGCTTGGCGATCGGCCCGTAGATCGGGTCAAAGCGCAGCGCCAGGTCGGAGGTGAGCATCGACGGCGCGTGGCGCTTGGACGGGTCGTGGGCATCCGGCACGCTGCCTGCGCCTTTGCCGTCCTTCGGCCGCCACTGGTGCGCACCGGCCGGGCTTTTGGTCAGTTCCCATTCGAAGTTGAACAGGTTGTTCAGGTACTCATTGCTCCACTGGGTAGGGGTCGAGGTCCAGATCACTTCCAGGCCGCTGGTGATGGCATCGCCGCCCTTGCCGGTGCCGAACTTGTTGGCCCAGCCCAGGCCCTGCAGCTCCAGGCCGGCTGCTTCTGGCTCGGGGCCGACGTTGTCGGCAGGGCCGGCACCGTGGGTTTTGCCGAACGCGTGGCCGCCGGCAATCAGCGCCACGGTTTCTTCATCGTTCATGGCCATGCGGCCAAAGGTGTCACGGATGTCCTTGCCCGATGCCACCGGGTCGGGGTTGCCCTCCGGGCCTTCCGGGTTCACGTAGATCAGGCCCATCTGCACGGCGGCCAGCGGGTTTTCCAGGTTGCGCTCACCGCTCAGGTCACGGCTTTCTTCTTCCGGGCGTTTGGCAGGCTCGGCCACCAGGTCACCCTGGCCGGGCGGCTGGGCCTTGACCTGGTCTTTGCCATAGCGGGTATCGCCACCCAGCCAGACCTTTTCCGATCCCCAGTACACATCTTCGTCCGGCTCCCATACATCGGCGCGCCCGCCGGAGAAGCCGAACGTCTTGAAGCCCATGGATTCGAGGGCCACGTTGCCGGCGAGCACAATCAGGTCGGCCCAGGAAATCTTGTTGCCGTACTTCTGCTTGATTGGCCACAGCAGGCGCCGGGCCTTGTCCAGGCTGACGTTGTCCGGCCAGCTGTTGAGCGGGGCGAAACGTTGCTGGCCAGACCCCGCACCACCGCGGCCATCGCCAATGCGGTAGGTACCGGCGCTGTGCCAGGCCATGCGGATGAACAGCGGGCCGTAGTGGCCGAAGTCAGCCGGCCACCAGTCCTGCGAGTCGGTCATCAAGGCGGTCAGGTCTTTCTTCAGGGCCTGGAAGTCGAGGCTCTTGAACGCCTTGGCGTAGTCGAAGCCAGGGTCCATCGGGTCGGACTTGGACGAGTGCTGGTGAAGAATTCTCAGGTTGAGCTGGTCAGGCCACCAGTCACGGTTGGTGGTGCCGCCACCTGCGGTTTGATGGAACGGGCATTTCGATTCGTTCGACATCTGCGGGTACCTTTGGGTCGGTTATCCAGATTTCCGGTCTATGCCAGGTGTTCTTTCAGCCGAGCGGGTGGGCTCGTGCTACCCCTCATCAGGTCTACACGGGGCTTGCGAGGCTGTCACGGCGGGTTGGCGCGGTCTTGCACGCAGGTGCTGACACGCCTCCCGCGCGCGGAATTCGCGGGGCCAGGGGAAAGACTAGCCGAGCTTGGACAGAGTTCTAATAGAGTGGCTATTGCAGGGCGATAGGTTGGCTCTGTCAGTTTGCCTGTGCCGGCCTCTTCGCGGGTGAACCCGCTCCCACAGGTTCGCCACAGGCACTGAGGGTTGTGCCATTCCTGTGGGAGCGGGTTCACCCGCGAAAGGGCCGGCACATCCATACAAGGCAATCAGGCTACCGGCATGCTTCAATACCCCGCCTCCCCCTCTACTCCGGAACCCTAGCCCTCATGAACCGCAACGACCTGCGCCGCGTCGACATGAACCTGCTGGTGCTGTTCGAAGCCCTGATGATCGAACGCAACCTGACCCGCGTCGGTGAAAAGCTGTTCATCACCCAATCGACCGTCAGCGCCGCCCTCGCCCGCCTGCGCGAGTTGTTCGACGACCCGCTGCTGATCCGCAACGGCCGGGCCATGGAGCCCACGCCCAGGGCCATGCAGATTTTCGCCGAACTGGGCCCGGCCATGGACGTGATTTCCGCCGCCATCAGCCGTGCCCGTGAATTCGACCCGGCCAACAGCTGCAACGTGTTCCGCCTGGGCTTGTCGGACGATGCCGAATTCGGCCTGTTCCCGGCCCTGCTGCAGGCCCTGCGCGAAGAAGCCCCAGACATCAGCGTGGTGGTGCGGCGGGCCAACTTCCTGCTGATGCCGGGCCTGCTGGCCAGCGGTGAAATCTCGGTAGGCGTGAGCTACACCACCGACCTGCCTGCCACCGCCAAACGCCGCAAGCTGCGTGACATTGGCGTGCGGGTGCTGCGCGCCGACGACCGCCCGGGGCCGCTGACCCTCGACGAATACTGCGCTCGGCCGCATGTGATGGTGTCGTTCTCCGGCGACATGAGTGGCAACATCGACCTCGACCTGGCGCGCATTGGCCGCTGCCGCAAGGTGGTGCTGGCGGTGCCGCAGTTCGGCAGCCTGCGCGCCCTGCTACGCAACACCGAGCTGATCGCCACGGTACCGGACTACGCCGCCTGCGCCCTGGCCGACGACGGCAGCCTGCGCGCCGACCCGGCGCCGTTCGACATCACCGAGGCCGAACTGTCGATGGTCTGGAGCGGCGCCCAGGACAACGACCCTGCCGAGCGCTGGCTGCGCGAACGTATATTGCAGTTCATGGCCACGCAGTAACGCATCGACCTCATCAATAGCCACCATGAATGCCATCAAGTTCCGCTGTGGCCGGCGCGGGCGGAAGATGGTGGCATTCACTGAATTGATGAGGGATCGCCCCATGAAATCCGGCATGATCGCTGCCCTGCTCGCCTTGCTGGCCGCCCTCGGCGGTTGTGCCAGCCCGGCAGCCACCGACACCCTCCAGCCCTATGGGCACCTCTATTCGGCCACGGCCATTTCCAACGTAGCCCTGGCCCCCGGTCAGCGGGTGGCGGTGTTGCTGGGGCGTGACAGTGAGGCGACCCTCAGTTACCTCAGCAGCCACCGTACCCAGGCTGCTGCACCCGCCCAAGGGCAGCGCATCCCGGTGGCAACGCTGAACAGCGAAAGCCAGGCGTATGACTGGCTGGCCCGCTCGCTGGCGCAGCAGTTCGCCGAAGTCACCTTTTATGACGACCTGGACACGCTGCTGGGTGATCACCCGGATGTCATCGTGCTGCTGGACACCGAAAGCCGGTTGGCCAGCGCGGGTATAGAGAGCCGGGTGCTGGCGCGGTTTTTCGATGATCAGCTGACCTATATCGGCCGCGCCGAAGGGCGGGCCAGCAAGCGCCTGGGCGATGTGGCGCGGGTGGTAGAGGATGAACGGGCGGTGCAGGCGGATGCACTGCGAGACTTTGACGATTCGTTGCAGGCCTTGTTGAAGGATCGCGTCTGATGGCATGCGCGATTCTTTGTAGGAGCGGCCTTGTGTCGCGAAAGTGCTGCGAAGCAGCCCCAGCAATGCATGCATCTGCGCTGAAACCCTGGGGCTGCTTCGCAGCCCTTTCGCGACACAAGGCCG
>NZ_JBIVIF010000016.1:77394-107406 GCF_044749595.1 Pseudomonas sp. NPDC089392 | reverse complement strand
GTGGGTGGCCCCCCCCCCCCCCCCCCCCCCCCCCCCCCCCCCCCCCCCCCCCGCCCCCCCCCCCCCCCCCCCCCCCCCCCCCCCCCCCCCCCCCCCCCCCCCCCCCGCTCCTACAAGGGTCCGCGTTGACCTGGCAACCGGTACAGGTAATTACTTACCCCGCTGCATCCACGCCGCCCCCAACCCACTGAGGCAGATCACCGAAATACCCACCAGGCTCAGGGTATCCGGCACCTGGCTGTACACTACAAACCCGAGCAACCCGGCAAACACGATCTGGCAGTAGCTGAACGGCGCCAGCAGCGCCGGTGCCGCATGACGGAACGCCTGGGTCAGCAGCAGGTGCGCGGTCATGCCAAACCCACCCAGCGCCAGCATCAGCAACGCGTGGTCCCACCGCGGCACTTCCCAGAAGAACGGTACCAGCGCACTCATCGCCAGCGTGTTGCACAGCCCTGCGTAGAAGTTGCTGGTGGTCGGGCTGTCATGCGCAGCGAGGATGCGCGTGAGCAACTGATAGAAGCAGAAACCCAACGCCGAGCCGAACGGGTACAGGATGGCCGGGGTGAACATCGCCCCACCCGGGTGCACCACCACCAGCACGCCGATAAAGCCCAGCACCACCGCCACCCACTGCCCCACCGTCACCCGCTCTTTCAGCAGCGGCGCCGACAACGCGGTAACCAGCACCGGTGCCAGGAAGTTGACCGCAGTGGCCTCAGCCAATGGCAGGTACTGCAGGCCGGTGGTGAACAGCAGGCTGGTGCTCAGCAGGCTCAGCGCCCGTAACGTCTGCAAGACCGGGCGGCGCGTGCGCAGCACGTTGAGGCCGGACTTGGGCAGGAAGATGCCGGCCATCAGCAGCGTATGCACGACATAACGCGCCCACACCACCATGACGATCGGGTACAGGCCGCCCAGGAACTTGGACAGGGCATCGTGGCTGGCGAACAGGAACGTCGCCACCACCACCAGGGCGATGCCGCGCAGGGGTTGGTTGACGCCGGACAGCGGTGTGCTGGAACTCATGGCTCTCTCGATGACGGCGTGGCGGCATGCCACGCCCGGGGAAGGCCGCGCAGGCGTGACCTGGCGGATGCAACAGCTCGGATTCTAGAAGAGATGCCGCAGCATAAGGAAGTTCAATTGCCGCTTGTCCAGGCCAATTGCAATTTCCGTTCGCTGATCGACCACTTTCCACCCCGCACGCATGGCCCGTGTGGTGCTGATCGCCGACCATCGAGCGCGAACCCTGCACACCCTACAAGGACTTTACATGCATAGGCTCACCACCCGTAACGGCCTGGATCTGGCCGCAGTCGGCCTGGGCACCTGGCCAATGACCGGCACCGAGTGCTCCCAGGCCGTGCGCCAGGCGCTTGAAGTGGGTTACCGGCACATCGACACCGCCACCGCCTACGACAACGAAGCTGCCGTCGGCCAAGCCCTGCGCGACAGCGACGTGCCGCGCGAGCAGATCCACCTGACCACCAAGGTCTGGTGGGACCGCCTGGAGCCCAAGGCCATGCGCCAGTCGCTGGAAGACAGCCTGCGCGCGCTGGGTACCGAACAGGTCGACCTGTTCCATATCCACTGGCCAGGCAAGGACTGGGACCTGGCCCGCAGCATCGACACCCTGGTAGCACTGCGCGACGAAGGCAAGGCGCGCCACATTGGCGTGGCCAACTTCCCGCTGGGGCTGCTACGCCAGGTGGTCGAGACCTTGGGTGCACCGTTGTCGGCGATCCAGGTGGAATACCACCTGTTGCTCGATCAGCAACCGCTGCTCGACTACGCCCGCCGCCACGATCTGCTGCTCACCGCCTACACCCCACTGGCCCGCGGCCAGGCAGCGGCGCAGCCGGTGATCCAGGCCATTGCCCGCAAGCATGGCGTGCTGCCCAGCCAGGTGGCGCTGAAGTGGCTGCTGGACCAGGACGGCGTGGCGGCGATCCCCAAGGCCAGCAGCCGCGACAACCAGCTGGCCAACCTGGCGGCGTTGAACGTGCAGCTGGATGACGAAGACCGCGCGGCGATTGCCGGGCTGCCGAAGGACCAGCGTGTGGTCAGCCCGGCGTTTGCGCCGGACTGGAATAGCTAACTCGAAGCCTGCCCTGCGCCGAACCTGAATCTTTGTGCTGCCCCTGTGGGAGCGGGTTCACCCGCGAACACCGGCGCAGCCGGTGCCAGCCTCCGTGTCGCCTGCTTTTTCGCGGGTGAACCCGCTCCCACAGGTACTGCATAGGCTGATCGGCTGCGGTGATTCTGCAGGAGCGCGCAAGGGCTCTATTCCAGCGTCACCACCTGCTTCAACCGCTCACTCGCCGGCGCCGGCCGCCCGTACAGGTAGCCCTGGAAGTGCGAACACCCCTCCGCCGCCAACCGGCGCATCTGCTCTTCCGACTCCACCCCTTCAGCCGTGGTCTTGATCATCAGGCTGTTGGACAAGTCGGTAATGGCGCGGATGATCGACATCGCCTCGCGGCTGTCGCACATGTCATGCACGAACGACTTGTCGATCTTGATCCGGTCGAACGGGAACGAACGCAAGTAGCCCAGCGATGAGTAGCCAGTACCGAAATCGTCCAGCGAAATGGACACGCCCAGGTCCTTCAGCGCACGCAAGGTACGCACGTTTTCCTCGCTGTTGCCCAACAGCACCGATTCGGTGATTTCCAGCTCCAGGCGCCGCGCCGGCAAGCCCGAGTCGGCCAGCGCCAGTGCGACGATGTGGACCAGGTTGCCATTCTTGAACTGCACCGCCGACAGGTTGACCGACACCGTCTGCTCGCTGTCCCAGCTGGCCGCCTCCTGGCAAGCCAGGTTCAGCGCGCGGGTACCGAGTTCGTGGATCAGCCCGGTTTCTTCGGCAATGGGGATGAAGTCCATGGGCATGACCATGCCACGGGTCGGGTGCTCCCAACGCAGCAGCGCCTCATAACCGGTGACACTGCTGGTCTGCTGGTCGACCACCGGCTGGTAGTGCAACTGCAACTGGCCCAGGTGCAGCGCGGTGCGCAGGTCGGTTTCCACCAGGCGGCGCTGGCGGGCGGCGACGTCCAGCTCGACGTCGAAGCACTCGTAACGGTTGCGACCGTTGCGCTTGGCCTCGTACAAAGCCATGTCGGCATAACCCAGCAATTGCTCGGCCTGGTCACTGTCATCCGGGGCAATGGCAATGCCGATGCTCACCCCTACAGTGAACTGATGCCCTTCGATCTGGAACGGCGGGCAAATGGCATTGATCAGCCGCTGCGCGGTGTTGCACGCAGCTTCGCGGCCCTCCAGCCCGGTCAGTACCACGGCAAATTCGTCGCCGCCCAGGCGGGCCAGGGTGTCGTGCTCACGCAGCTCGCGGCGCAGGCGCTTGCCCAGGGCGCGCAGCAGTTTGTCGCCAAAGGCATGGCCCAGGGAGTCGTTGATGTTCTTGAAGTTGTCCAGGTCCAGGCACAGCGCGGCGGTCAGCTTGGCGTTTTCGCTGCCGCGCACCAGCGCCTGGCGCAGGCGCTCGTGGAACAGCGTGCGGTTGGGCAGGCCGGTGAGCGCGTCATGGTGCGCCATGTGGTGGATCTGCGCATGGGCGGCCAGTTCTTCGGTGGCGTCTTCGGCAACAAACAGCACGTAGTCGGCCTGGCCCTCGCGGTTCTGGCTGAGCAAGGTGCGGCTGCGCAGGGTACGTGGGCCACGGGCGGTGTCGACACGGGTTTCGGCGGCATGGCCCTTGCCGCTGCGGGCACCCCGCGCCAGCTGCTGTTCCAGGTAGTCGGCAGCGGCCGGTGCCAGGCACTCGCCAGGCAGCAGGCCGATCATGCTGCGCTGCGGCCCGCCGAACAGCCGTTCGGCCTGCTGATTGGCCAACAGGATGCGCTGGCTTTCCAGGTCCTGAACGATGACGCTGGCGGGGATATTGGCGATCACCGAATCAAGAAACTGCGACAGCTTGGCCATTTCCTGGCTGTACTGCTCGGCCAGCTCCTTGGCTTGCAGCAGCTCCAGCTCCTGGCGGTGGCGCTCGGAAATGTCACGGGTAACCTTGGCGAAACCCACCAGTTGCCCAGCATCGTCATATACGGCGTCGATCACCACATGGGCCTGGAAGGCCGAGCCGTCCTTGCGCAGGCGTGAACCGACTTCCTCAAAACGCCCGGTGTTGCGCGCCTGCTCCAGGTTAAGCCCAGGCAAACCGGCTGCGCGCTCGGCATCGGTGTAAAACAACGAATAATGCTGGCCGACGATTTCCTCGGCATGGTAGCCCTTGGCGCGCTGGGCACCGGGGTTCCAGTTGGCGACGATACCTTCGGGGGTGAGCAGGTAGATGGCATAGTCCACCACGCTCTGGATCAACAGCCGGTACATGATGTCGGGGCTTGCGACTAGCGACATGAACTTTTACCTGAACCTTCGAAGGGCATGAAAAGGATTGATGGCATTATGCCTCTGATGAGAATTTTGTGAAGTAGCTCACAAAAAGAGCCTGTTTCCTTCATGCCACCGCGTCGCCTGCTTCGCGGGCACGCCCGCTCCCACAGATACGGCTAATGGCGGGCGCCGGTCACCAGGAAATTGAGCAAGTCCGGTTCATCATCCAAGGCAATGGCCTGTGCCGGGCGCGACAGGTTCGCCAGTACCGCGTTGCAGAACGCCACGGCGGGCGGGTCCTGTGCGTAGCAGCGCAGCAGCCAGTCGCCCTCGCCGCCCAGCAGTTGCAACGCCACCGCCTGGCCAATGCCCTGGCGGCGGTACTTTTTCAGGATGAACAGGTCGGCCAGTTCGAGCGCGTCGATGCCCGGCAACTCGCTGCGCTCGACCAGCACGAAACCGGCAATAAAGCCATCCGCCAGCACCAGATAGGCGGCCCAGCCGTGGTCTTGCCAGTAGCGCTGCAGGTGCTCGTCGTGGACGTAGAAGCGGCCGTCCACCTCGACGTCTTCCTGCTCCCAGTCGGAGGATTCGTAGGAATAGAACTGGTACAGGTTGCGGATCAGCGGGGCCTGGTCGGCGGTGGTGGGCAGCAGCGCGATGGGCAGCATGATGGGGCGGGGCTCGGGTAAAAACTGAATTCTACCCTGCGCAAAACCTGAAAGCTGCCGCGATCCCTGTAGGAGCGGCTTTAGCCGCGAACACCGGCAAAGCCGGTGCCATACAACGCGTCGCCATCTTCGCGGGTAAACCCGCTCCTACATTGATCGGGGGTGCACACATATCGGCGGTTCGGCACAGGCCGTTGTAGGAGCGGGTTCACCCGCGAAGAGGCCGGGGCTGCTGGCCAATATTCCTGGTTATGCATCGTCGCAGCCGCCACCGCATTCGCGGCGGTTCGACGCCTCGATAAACCCGCTCCTACATAGGTAGCGCAAGCTATTCAGTAACGAATCATCACCGACTTCAGCTCGGTGTAATCCTCGATGAACGCACTGCCAAACTCGCGCCCTACCCCGGATGCCTTGGTCCCGCCAAACGGCACCGCCGGGTCGAGGAAGGTGTGCATGTTGACCCACACCGTGCCCGCCTCGATCTGCGGGATCAGGCGCAGGGCCTTGGACAGGTCGTTGGTCCACAGGCTGGCGGTCAGTCCATAAGGGCTGTCGTTCATCAACTCCAGCAACTGCGCTTCGTCATCAAACGGCAGCACGCAAACGATGGGGCCGAACGTTTCCTCATGCAGCAGCGGGTCACCGGCGCCATTGGCCAACACCACCGTGGGCTCGACGAAGTAACCCGGGCGCTCGACGGCCCTGGCCCCGCACACCACGGTATTGCTGGCCCGGGCGCGGTCGAAGAAGCCGAGAATCTTCTGCAAGTGTGCCGCATTGGCCAAGGGCCCGAACTGGGCGTCCGGGTCCAGTGCCGAGCCAATCTTCAATTGCCCCAGCGCAGCGGCCAGCTTGGCAGTGAACTCATCCACCCGGCTGCGATGCACATACAGCCGCTCGGGCGAGGCACACACCTGCCCCTGGTGCACATAAGCGGTTTGCACGATGCCAGCCACCGCACTATCCATGTCCACATCGGCCAGCAGCGCCGCAGCGTTCTTGCCGCCCAGCTCCAGGGTGGCGCGGGTCAGGTTGGCCGCCATGGCTGCCTTGCCCACGGCGATACCGGTCGGCACGGAACCTGTGAACGCCACCTTGGCCACCTCGGGGTGTTCGATCAACAACTGCCCCACCTGGCCGCGCCCGTTGACCACGTTGAGCGCGCCGGCCGGTACCCCGGCTTCGACTGCCAGCTCGGCGATACGCAGCAAGGTCAGCGGGGTAAATTCGCTAGGTTTGACCACGATGGTGCAGCCGGTGACCAGTGCCGAGGCGATCTTCCAGATACCTATCATCACCGAGAAATTCCACGGCACGATCCCGGCCACCACGCCCACCGGCTCGCGCAGGGTGAAGGCGGTGTAGCGTTCGCCGCCAAACGACGGGAGCGACGGGGTCATGGTCTGGCCGGTGATCTTGCTCGCCCAGCCGGCGAAATAGCGCAAGAACACCACGCTCTGGGCAATTTCCAGCCCGCGCGACAGGTTGATCGACTTGCCCGAGCACAGGGTTTCCAGTTGGGCGAGCTCCTCGGCATTGGCCTCGATCAGGTCGGCCAGGCGGTTCAGCACTACGCCTTTCTGGTACGGCGACACCTCGGCCCAGCTGCCCTTGAAGGCTTGCCGGGCGCTGCACACGGCTTGCGCCACCTCGGCTGCGGTCGCCTCGGCGACACGGCTGACGACCGCGCCACTGGACGGGTCGTGAATGTCCACCGTTGGCCCGGTTTCGCCGGCCTGGTAACGGCCCTCGATGAAATGGCCATGGGGCCTGGCGAGGAACTCGACCACGGCGGGTAACAGCGGGATATCGCTCATGACATGCACTCCTGGATGGCGGCGCCAACGTGGCGACGGGCCGATCTTCAAGCGCCCGCCTACCCGCCTGCCAGCCCTGCACGGCGTTTTGTCAGGCAGCCTCAAGAGAATGTCACGCAGGCCAAATCAGCGTTGCGGGCCAGGCGGCACACTGCAAAGGCTGCGATTTCTGCATAACCCATAACAACATCGGAGATAGCCAATGCGTCGCGTCGACAGGCTCAGCATCTCGGCAGCCCTGGCCTTGGCCCTGGCCGCAGTCACCAGCGCGGTGCGGGCCGACCTGCCCGCCGAAGAGATCGGCCACAACACCTTGCCGTTCCCGCCAGACCCTCACCGCGTCTACATCCTGGATGTGGACTTCAAGAACCCCATCGCCGGCAAGGTGGTGGTGGTCGACCCCAAGGCCAAGCGCATGCTCGGTATGACTACCAACGCCTTCGTCGCCCCCACCGCGCTGAGCCCGGACAACCGCACGCTGTATTCGGCCAATCTGTTCTACTCGCGCGGCACCTACGGCGAACGCAGCGATGTGCTGGTGGCCTGGGACACCCAGACCCTGCAGCCGACCTGGGAGGTTGTACTGCCGGCCAAGCGCGCCTCGACCCTTACCGAGAAGTACGCCATGGGCGTCAGCGCCGACAACAAGCTGGCCTATATCTTCAACCTCACACCCTCCACCTCGGTGACCGTGGTCGATACCCAGGCGCGCAAGGTCGCCAGCGAAGTGGCCATCAGCGGCTGCGTGCTCAACTACCCGGTGGGCAAGCGCAGTTTCGCCTCACTGTGCGGTGACGGCCAGCTGCTGGTGGTGACCCTGGATGACGCCGGCAAGGAAGTGTCGCGCACGCAAACACCGTTCTTCGACCCGAACAAGGTGCGCCTCAACGAACGCGCCATCGCCAATGGCGACACCTATTACTTCACCACCACCCAGGGCGAGGTGTACCCGGTGGCCTTCGAAGGCGGCAAGGCCAAGCCATTACCGACCTGGTCGCTGGTCAGCGACGAAGAACACAAGCAAGGTTGGGCACCGGGCGGCTGGCAGGCGCTGGCCGTGGCGCCGGGCCTGAACCGCCTGTATGCACTGATGCATGACCAGCACACCGACGGCAAATGGGAAGACCCGAGCACCACCATCTGGGCCTTCGACCTCAAGACCGGCAAGAAGCTCGGCAGCCTGGAGTCGCCCAAGCCGGTATGGAGCCTGCAGGCCAGCCACGACAAGGCACCGATCCTGGTAGCCACCGACCTGGAAGGCGGCGTGCAGTTCTTCGACCTCACCACCGGCAAGCACAGCGGCGCCATGGACCAGATCGCCGACACCCCTGTGCTCACCCTGGCCCCTTGGTAAGCAGGAGATCGCACCATGCTCGACCCTGTCCTCGTGATTGCCAGCAGCACGGCACTGGCCGCACTGCTGGCCAGCGCCGCCAGCCACAAGCTGCGTGACCGGCGCGCCTTCAATGCCATTGTGCGTGCTTATCAGTTGCTGCCGGCGCCTTTGGCGCCCTTCGCCACGGCCAGCCTTGCCCTGGCCGAACTGGCCCTGGCACTGGCCCTGCTGGTGCCCGCCTGGCGTGCCAGTGCGGCGCTGGGGGTGGCGCTACTGATGGCGCTGTACGCCAGCGCCATCAGCCTGAACCTGTGGCGTGGCCGCCGCGACATCGACTGCGGTTGCTCCGGCCCCGGTGCCGCGCAGCCACTGCGCGCGGTGTTGCTGCTGCGCAATCTGGTGATTGCCCTGCTGGCCGGCCTTGCCGCGCTGCCCATGGCCGAACGCGCCATGGGTGTGCTGGACATTTTTGTGGTGGTCGCGGCCGCAGCCGTGGCGCTGCTGCTTCATGTGGCGGTGGATGGCCTGCTGGCCAACCAGCCGCGCCTTGCCAAATTTACCGGGAGATAACCCCATGCAATTGCTTATCGCATCGAACATCCTGCTTTGGCTGCTGCTGATCGCGGTCGCCTTCACCGTCATGGCCCTGGTGCGCCAGATTGGTGTGCTGCACGGCCGCATTGCCCCAGCCGGGGCGCTGATGGTGGACAAAGGCGTGACGGTCAACGACCCGGCGCCACAAGTGACTGCCGCCGACCGCCACGGCCGCCCGGTGAACATCGGTTACCGCGGCGAGCGCTCGCAGCTGCTGTTCTTCCTCGCCCCGGGCTGCCCGGTGTGCAAGTCGCTGCTGCCAGCGGTGAAATCGATCGCCAAGGACAACAGCGGTTCGCTGGACGTGATCTATGTCAGCGATGGCGATTTCGCCGAACAACAGGCGCTGATCGAGGCCAACGGCCTGCAACAGGCCAGCTACGTGGTGGGCCCGGAAGTTGGCATGACCTACCAGATCGGCAAGCTGCCCTATGCCGTGCTGATCGACGCAGCCGGCACCCTGCGTGCCAAAGGCCTGGTCAACTCGCGCGAGCACCTCGACAGCCTGTTCGAAACCTTGCACCTGGGCAGCGCCAGCCTGCAGCACTACCTGCACGGCGACCAGCCGCACAGCCATGACCATGACCATGACCATGACCATGACCACGCCCACACTCACCAGCACAGCGCGCAGCACTGACCGCGGAGCCGACCATGAGTTTTCTCGACAAACTGTTTGAACGCTCCAGCCGCCATGTCGCCGACACCACCTCGCGGCGCAAGGTACTGGCGCGGCTGGGCTCGCTGATCGTCGCCGGTGCCGCCCTGCCGGTGCTGCTGCCAATCGACCGCACCGCCAAGGCCCTGGCCGCCGAGCAACCGAAGATGGGTGACCCAGGCGACCCGACCAGCTGCGACTACTGGCGCAACTGCTCGATCGACGGTTTCCTGTGCTCGTGCTGCGGGGGTTCGATCACCTCCTGCCCACCCGGTACCGAGGCCTCGCTGGTGACCTGGATCGGCACTTGCCGTAACCCGGCCGATGGCAAGAACTACATCATCTCGTACAACGACTGCTGCGGTAAGCACGCCTGCGGCCAGTGCGCCTGCTCGCGCAACGACGACGAACAACCGCTGTACCGGCCGTTCAACAACAATGACATCAACTGGTGCCTGGGTGCGGCGTCGAAGATCTACAACTGCACGGTCACCATCATCCGTGGCGTGGCGGTGTAGCGCCATGCGCGGCGTGATGGTGTTACTGCTCCTGTGCCTGCTGGCCCCCGTGGCCCAGGCCAGGACCCTGCCCAACCCCAACCAGCGGCCAGCCCCCGGCAACGAAGTACCGCCAGTACCCATTGCCCAGGCTGGTTACTCGGTGCCGGTGAACTACCAGCTGCAGTGTGCCGGCTGCCACCGCGACCGTGGTGAAGGCTCGGCGGCCAACGACACCCCGCGCATGCAGGGCTTTGTCGGCAACTTCCTGCGGGTGCCCGGTGGCCGCGAGTTCCTGGTGCGGGTGCCGGGTATTTCGCAGTCTGCACTGAATGACCAGCAAATTGCCGACTTGCTCAACTGGTTGCTGGCGCGCGATGGCATGGCCGGTAACAGTTCACCGGAGCAGTGGCCGGCCTATACAGGTGTGGAAGTACACCAGCTACGGCAGCAGAGCATGTTGAACCTGCCCAATGTTCGAGCAGGATTGATCGAGAACATGCGGGCCAGGGGCATTGCCATCGGCGACGGGCTTGGTCATTGAAGAAGTACGCAAGCGTTGTGCCTTTTAGCCCGCCCGCTCAGCGGGCTTTTTTGTGCCGGTTTGAGCCGGTGTGTGGATTGAGAGGTGTTCGCCGTGACAGGTTTGCCGCCTGTGAGATCGAGCGCCGCCCGCGCGGCGCTTCGCAGCACAAGGCTGCTCCTACATCTGTTTCGGGCCAATTATTCCTGGGAAAGCGGAGCGCGGCCCCTTGTCTTCCACCTCGATATCGTGCCGGACAAACAAGGCGGTCGCGTGCATTGGCACAGGCGTTACTGGCCAGAAATAGATGTAGGAGCAGCCTTGTGCTGCGAAGCGCCGCGCGGGCGGCGCTCGATCTCGGCACCACCCCAAGAGCCAAGGCAGGCACCTGTTAGCCACCACACCAGAAACACCAGGTGGGAAATATATGCACAATCTTGCGCGAACAATCACTTATAAAACAGTCGTCCTTTCTTCAAACAAAAGCAAAACGAAAGTTTATATTCATATAAATCAACATCTTATTGTAGTCCATAGACGCAAAGCACGATACAAGGGCCCGCTTTTTGCTTGAATATTCAAGTGATTTTTAAACCTTCAACCCACACCAAGAGTCGCCCAAGCGACCCGTTTCAACGTTACCCGTGCGAGGCCCCCATGATCCCTGCAACCCGCATTACCGACGACCGTTTCCAGTCCTGGCTCAGCCAGGTCAACGAAGCCTGTGGCCACTTCAGCGGCCGCAAGCTCGACCCAGGGTTCGTCGGCCAGCTCGAAAAGTGCCAGGCAGGCCAGATCTCCATGAGCATCGTCGACATGACCCAGGTACACCTGTTCCGCGGCCCGCGGGAAATCCGGGCCAGCGGTGCCGACAATTACTATGCCGTGCTGCAGATGGCCGGCACCTCGCACATCGAACACCAGGGCGCACGTATTGAACTCCAGGCCGGCGACCTGACGCTGATCGACGCCAGCACCCCGCTGGACATGCACTTCCATCAACGCTCACGGCAACTGTCGCTGATCCTGCCACGCGCCCAAGTGGAAAGCGGCACCCGTGGCAGCGGCGTGGCCTGCGCCAAACGCATCGAGGCGCAAACGCCGCTGGCCAGCATGGCCCGGCTGATGATGCTTGAGACCGGGCGTACCCGGCACATGGCCGACCACGAAAGCCAGGCCGTGCTCGACGCGCTGATCGCCCTGCTGCGCCCGGCCATCAGCCAAGACGCCGTGCCCGGCAGCCACGAGCGCATGTTCCGCAAGGCGCTGGCGTTGATCGACCAGCGCATTACCTGCGAACAACTCACACCCGAGTTCATTGCCCGTGAGGTAGGCATCTCGATGCGCAGCCTGTACCGCATCTTTGCCAAGCACGGGCTGGTGATTGCCCAGTACATCCGCAACCGCCGCCTGGACTTCTGCGCCGAGCACCTGCGCAACCCGGCGATGGACCAGAAGGTATCGTCGCTGGGGTATGCCTGGGGGTTTTCTGATTCGAGCTATTTCAGCACCGCGTTCAAGGCGAGGTTTGGGGTGACGCCTGGGGAATATCGGCGCCGGCATGCCAATTGACCGGCAACCTGTCCCGGCCTCTTCGCGGGTAAACCCGCTCCTACGGGGGGCAGTGATATCCCTGTAGGAGCGGGTTCACCCGCGAAGAGGCCGGCACCAGCAACCCATTTGGCAAGCCCAGCAAACAGCCTGGCAGACTCAGCAAAACCCGCAATGAGTTACTGCCGCACAATCACGCCAAATACCAACAAGAACCCACCCAGGATCCATGCGTGATGCCTACCTTCGCCCCCCACAAGCTCGCAATCCCCTTCCTGCTCGCCACCCTGGCCAGCCCCCTTGCCCTGGCCGAAGACTGCGCCGCGCCCCAGCGCCAGCAGGGCGAACAGGTATTCGCCCGGGACTGCGCAGCCTGCCATTCGGCACAAAAGGACGGCCCGATCATGATGGGCCCCAACCTGCACGACGTGGTCGGCCGTACCCCCGGCAGCGTGCCGGGCGCCAACTACTCGCAGGCCATGAAAAACCGCCAGGCCAGCTGGACGGCGCAAGCCATCGGCACCTTCATCGAGCAGCCGCAAACCGCCGTCCCCGGCACCTACATGCCCTATGCCGGGCTGCCGGATGCCGGCGAGCGCCAGGCGGTGACCTGCTTCCTTGCCGGGCTCAAGTAGCCCCCACCAAAGCATCCCCACCAAGGCCCCTTCATGGGGCCTTGTGCTTTTTACCGCCTTGGCACAGCGCCAAAGGCAACTGGCAGCCAGGGCAAAAGCCCGCGCCGGGGCTTCCTGCATGATCGCTGGCATGTCTTCAGGACTTCTGCCAAACCCATAACAAAGGAAGCCAGACCATGCACCACCGCCCATTCCGCCTCACCTTGGCCGCGCTACTGGCCGGGGTTTCGCTGGGTACCTGCGCGCAGGAGCTGTACAGCGATGCCGAGCGCCACCTGAACGCCAATGTGGAGGCCGTGTTCGGTGTATTCCACAGTGAGGAAAGCTACGCCATCGCCCGCGACCAACCCGGCTCCACCTCATGGCGTGAGGGCTACATCAAGTACGGCCTGAGCGGCGATCAGCGCCTTGGCAGCGTCGGTTCGCTGTACGGTGCTTTCGCCCTGCTCAGCTCGGGCACCTGGGGTGACGGCGACGCCGCCGGCTTCAGCGATGGCAGCGAGCGCACCACCAAGATCGAGGACGCCTACCTGGGCTGGAAGTCAGGCTACCTGGTACCGTTGCTTGGCGAGGATGGCATCGACCTTTCGTTCGGCAAGCAGATGATCGCCGTGGGCGATGGTTTCCTGATCCAGGGCGATTCGCTGAACGTTGGCCGTGGCCTGGCGGACGGTGAGTTCAACCGTGGCGGCGCGTACTACCTGGCCGCACGCAAAAGCTTCGACAAGACCGCCGTGCTGCGCCTGGGGGGCAGCAAGGGCTGGCGCGGTGACCTGATGTGGCTGCAATCGGACAACCGCGCCCAGGCCAACACCGAAATGCACGTGGCTACCCTGGAGCATGTGGCAGATGCGGGCACAGTCGGGCTGACCTACATCGGCACCACCCACGTCGACGAACAGTACGCCTCACCGCTGCAGCAGGAACGCGACGGTATGAAAACCTACAGCATTCGTGGCCAGGGCAATGCCGGGGTGGAGAACCTGTTCCTGTCCGGCGAATATGCCAAGCAGGACAAGCCGCAGACGGCCACTGAAGACGCCTGGTACCTCGAGGCTGGCTGGACCTTCGCTGACCTGCCTTGGGCACCCAACGTCAGCTACCGCTACAGCCGGTTTTCCGAGCAGTACGACACCCTGTTCACTGGCGTTGGCCGCGGCCTGGGCACCTGGTTCCAGGGGGAGGTGGCAGGTAACTATGCCGGGCCGTTCAACAGCAATGCGCGGATCCAGAAAGTGGGGCTGACGGTAAGCCCGACGCCGTCGCTGAATGTGGGGGTGATGGGCTTCAAGTTCGACACCCTCGATCGCAGCCTGGGCAACGTGGATGGCCACGAGGTGGACCTGTATGCGGAGTGGACCATCAACGAGCACCTGATGGTGGTGCCGCTGGTGGGGCTGTACACACCTGAGCGCAGTGCCGAGCAAGGGGGTACACAGTTGGGCAATGACAATAACAACCTGTATAGCCAGGTGGTGTTTGTCAGCACCTTCTGAACAACGGGCGCAGATTCCTTGTAGGAGCGGCCTTGTGTCGCGATCGGGCCGCAGAGCGGCCCCAGGCTTTCAGCCATGATGCATGAATTGCTGGGGCCGCTCCGCGGCCCGATCGCGACACAAGGCCGCTCCTACAGAGACCGCGTCATGGCTTAGTTAGTGGGGACCGGTAAAGGCGCCTCAGAATTCCACGCGCTGACCGGCCGGCTGAACTGGTTCTCGGTCTGGAAAAGCGCCATGCGCCAGCGCCCCTCCTCCAGCGCAAACCGCACCGTCAGCCGCGCAGCATTCAGGTGCGAGGCACCATCGGCAAAAGTGCTGGTCTGCAACATCACCCAGCGCCCCAGCCCCTGCTCGCCGTCCATCTCGATCACCTCGCTGGTGAGGAAATGCACGTTCAAGGCAAAGTGCGCCGGGGTTTTCATGTAGGTGGCGAACATTGTCCGAATCGCCTCGCGGCCACGGTAGCCGCCGAAGCTGGCGGCATAGCGGGCGCCCTTGCCCTCCCACACGGCATCATGGGTGAACAACCCGGCCAGCTCATCCAGCGGCGTGTCGGCATCCAGTTGGTCACACAGTTCCATGTAGCGATTGATGCATACGCGAACGGCCTGCTGGTGCTCAAACACCTGCAGGCGGGCCTGCAACTCAAGCACATCAGTCATTGCTGCCCCCGGTGCCGCCATACAGGTTGATCAGCAAGCGCTCGGCCACTGCCAGCAGCTTCTCGTCGGCACCTTTGGCCGCCACCAGTTGCAGGCCCACCGGCAGGCCGGCTTCGCTGCCCAGCGGAATACTCAGCGCCGGGTGCCCGGACAGGTTGAACGGCCGCACCAGCGAGGTCATGCCCAGCACCGCGCGGGTGTCGCTGGCCTCCTCCAGGCGCAGCGGGAAGTCCGGCATGGTCGGCAATGCCAGCACATCGTATTGAGCCAGGGCTTGATCGACCTCGTCGGTAAAGCGTTGGCGCACAGCCTCCGCCTCGGCCAGCGCCGCGTCACTGGTCTGCCCGGCTGCGGCCAGGCGCCCGGCGATGTCGCTGCCAACCTTGCCGGTTTCCAGCAGATGGCCGCAGGCCTGGAAGGTTTCGCAGTTGATCACCACCATGCCTGCCTCATAGGCAGCGCCAAAGTGCTTGAGTTCGACATTGCCCAGCGCCAGCCCACTGGCGCTGAGTGCACCGTGCACCGCCTTGTGGATGCCCGCCTCGGCGGTCACCCGCAGCACACCGATGCGCGCCTTGGCTGGCACCTGGGCGGGGACGAAAGTGGGGTCGATCATGCCCATGGCGCGCACCAGCATCGGCAGGCTCGCGGCGAACGGGCCAACGCAGTCGAGGCTACTGTAGGCCGGCATCACTCCTTGGCGGCTGACCCGGCCAAAGGTCGGCTTGAGGCCAAACACTCCACAGCAACAGGCCGGTACGCGTACCGAGCCACCGGTGTCGGTGCCCAGGCTGAAATCGACCAGGCCTGCCGCCACGGCGGCGGCCGAGCCACTGGACGAGCCACCGGGAATGCGCCCCGGGAAGCGCGGGTTGGCCGCCGTGCCGGTGTGGCGGTTGATGCCGGTGGTGCCGAAGGCCAGCTCGTGCAGGCCGACCTTGGCGGTCAGCCGTGCACCGGCGGCCAGCAGGTGGCTGACCACCTCGGCATGCTGCTCGGCCAACGGCGCATCCTCCAGCGCCTGGCTGGAGGCACGTGTCGCAGTACCGGCGACGTCGATGGTGTCCTTGATGGCGACCCGCGGGCCGCTGCCACCCAGGTCGAGGGTTTCTACGATTATTGTCATTGTCATGCCACCCTTTGAAAAATGGATGCGCGCCAAATACTTGAAATGTCAACTGAACATTCCAGCAATCCGGCGCGGCTTGGTTATAGCCAAATGCGCGGAAACGTCTATGATGTCGCGACTATTTCCGCACTAGTAGTGAAGCGATGAGCACCTCGAAGAGCAAAAGCCATAGCCACCACGACCCGGCCAGCGATGAATTTCGCAAGGAAGATTTCCCCTTCTACTGGCTGGCCCGTGTACACGGCCGCTATACCCAGAACATGGAGCGCCTGCTGAAGAAGATCGACCTCGACGTGCCGCGCTGGCGCGTGCTGTGGATCCTCAACGAGAACGGTGAATCGAGCATTTCAGAAATCTCCACCCATGCCATTGCCAAGCTGTCGACCATCACCAAGATCGTCTACCGCATGAAGGACGATGGCCTGGTCGACACCGCGCCCAGCCCTGAGGACGGCCGCGTGACCCAGGTGCGCATCACCGAGGCCGGCTTGCAGAGCATCGCGCGCATGCAGGATGTGACCCGCGACCTGTTCCAGCGCAGCTTCAAGGGGCTGACCGAGGCGCAGGTGCAGCGGTTGAACAAGATGCTCGAAGTGGTTTTCCATAACCTGGATACCTTCTAAACAGGCTTTTCACGCCCTTGTAGGAGCAGCCTTGTGCTGCGAAAGGGCCAGTACCGCCACAGCAGATGTGTTGTCGCAACCGGCCCTTTCGCAGCACAAGGCTGCTCCTACACAGGTACGCGGTCAGCAGGCCTTGGAGCCTTCGCACACCCGGTGATAAGCCCGGTTGAAATACACCAGCCCGTCATCCGCACCACCCTGGCGGATATCCTGGATCTCGCAGTAGAAGATGCTGTGCGAGCCCACTTCATGCACCTGGGCAATGCGGCAGTCGAAGTTCACCAGCGCCTCCTGCATCACCGGCGCGCCGCTCTCCAGCACCGTCCACAAGGTCGAGGCAAAGCGCTCTTCCATGCTCAGGTTGCGGTTGGCGAAAGCCCCGGACAACTCCTGGTGGGTGCCGGCCAGCACGTTCACGCACAGCGCGCCGTTGGCCTTGAACTGCTCGTTGGAATACGAAGCGCGGTTCATGCACACCAGCAAGGTGGGCGGTGAGTCGGTCACGCTGCACACCGCCGAAGCCGTGAAACCGAAGCGCCCGGCAGGGCCATCGGTGGTGATGACCGAGACGGCGCCACCGAGCAGGGCCATCGCATTGCGAAAACGGGTTACCTCTACCATGGTCATGCTCCTCAGATATCCAGCACCAGCTTGTTCGACTTGGCCCGCGAGCAGCACACCAGGATCTGGTCGTTCGCGGCCTTTTCTTCATCGGTCAGGTACACATCGCGGTGGTCCGGCTCGCCCTCCAGCACTTCGCACATGCAAGTGCCGCACACCCCCTGCTCGCAGGAAATGTCGATGCGGATGCCCACCTGCGCCAGGGCATCGAGGATGGTCTGGCCCTCGGCGACCTGCACGGTTTTGTTGCTGCGCGCAGCGACCACTTCGAAGCCTTGGCCAGTGGCGTCGACCTCGACCTGGAAGTACTCCTTGTGGATGTGGTCCTCGGCGTAGCCCTGCTGGCGGGCGCCAGCGATTACCCAGTCCATGAACCCCGACGGGCCGCAGGTGTACATATGCGTACCGGCTACGCCAGCGCCAAGCACGTCCGCCAGGTTCAGGCGCTGGGCGGCATCCTCATCATCGAAATGGGTAACCACCCGTGCCGCGAACGGCGCCTTGGCCAGCGCGTCGAGAAAGGCACTGCGGCTGCGTGAACGCCCGCAGTAATGCAGCTCGAAATCGGCGCCCTGCTGGTGCAGGGCATGGGCCATGGCGATCATCGGCGTAATGCCGATGCCGCCGCCCAGCAGGATCGAGCGGGTGGCATCGGCTGCCAGCGGGAACAGGTTGCGCGGCGTGCTGATCTGCACCTCGCGCCCTTCCACCAACGCCTCATGCACACCCAGCGAGCCGCCACGGGAAGCCGGGTCCTTCAATACGCCCAGGCGGTAAACCGTGGCATCGGCCGGGTCGCTGCACAGCGAATACTGGCGCACCAGGCCTGGCGCTACGTGGATATCCACGTGTGCACCGGCCTCGAAAGCGGGCAAGGCGGCGCCGTCGGCACGCCCCAGGTCGAGCACGACCACGTCGGCCCCTTGGATTTCGCGCTTGCGCACGACTACGTTCAACAATTGTTCATTCATGCTCGGTGTCCTGTAGTAGCCAGGGGCGCGCGTGGGCGCCCCGTGAATGTCAACGCATGAACAGGCCGCCGTTCACGTCCCAGGTCGCCCCGGTGGTGAAATAGGCCTCAGGCCGTGCCAGCTGCACGATCAGGTCGCCGAGGAAGTCGGCATCACCCAGGCGCTGTACCGGAATGTTGGCCAGCAGGCCCGGCAGGCGTTCGGCCGGTACTGCGGCATGCACCGCCGGCGAGTCGATCGGGCCGGGGGCAATGGCATTGACGGTGACGCCACGGGCGGCGAATTCCTTGGCGAAGACCTTGGTCAGGGTGACGATGGCGCCCTTGCTCGCCGCGTAGTGCGCGCCGGTGGCGGTGCCGCCGTTTTGCCCGGCCAGCGAGGCCATGTTGATGATCCGCCCATAGCCGGCCTCGGCCAGGTACGCGCCGAACACCTGGCAGCCGAGGAACACGCTGCGCAGGTTAAGGCCGACCACGGCGTCGAACTCTTCCGGGCTGATTTGCATCAGTGGCGTGGTCTTGGTCACAGCGGCGTTGTTCACCACTACGTGCAAGGCACCGAAGTGCTCCAGTACCTGGGCCAGGGCCTGCTCGAAATCGGCCTTGCTGCCGACATCAAGCTTTACCGCCAAGGTACGCCCACCCTGCCCTTGCAGCTGTTCGGCGGCAGCCTGGGCCTGGCCCAGGTCGCGGTCCGACACCACCACGTCAAAGCCTGCAGCCAGCAGCCGGGCGCAGAAGCGCTGCCCCAGGCCTTGGCCGGCACCGGTTACCAATGCGACTTGGTTCATGGCCCGGCCCTCAGAGGATGTAGCCGATACCGGCGAGGGTATCGTCGCTGTTGATCAGGCTGATCACCTTGCGGTGGATCCTGAACCCGCCCTCGGCACGCACCAAGGTGTAGAAAAGGTCGGCGCTGTAGTGCTTGAGGCTTTCCTTGCGGAACTCGCGCACGTTCTGCGCGGCGCGCACAGTGACGTTGACACCGTCGTCAGCCAGCACGCGGATACGCGAAATGCTGCGCACGGTACGCGGCTGCGGGCTGGTGGAGATCGACTCGCCACCGATCAGCCGCTGCACGCGCAGGCCACGCATGTGGTGGTCGTCATAGGCGTAGTTGAGGGTGTTCTCGTAGTCGGTTTCCTTCGGATCGATCGGGATGATGTACGTGCCCTTCTCGGTCCACAGGTTCAACCAGGCGTCGTACTCGCCATGGTCGAGCATGTCGCCTTCCTGCCAGATGAACGCGGTCACTTCATTGAACAGATTCAGGTTCATCATTTGGCCTCCGCGGTCATCATCTTCTTCCACTGCTGGTACGCCGCGCGCATGCCGGTCTCGGCGCTGACGTCGGAAATCAGGCCATCGGCGCTGGGTTTCTCGCCCGGCAGGCCACGGTTGAGCATGATCCACAGGTCCTCACCGGCGCGGGCGCCCTTCTGTACGCGCTCCCAGGCTTCAGAGTCGTCCGGCGTGCCGAAACCCATCGGCCCCTGGAAGTGCTCGTGCAGGCGCAGGCGGTAGCGGTTGGCCGCCGCTGGGCCGCCGTCCATGGTGATCACCGCGTGGTGGATTTCGGTTTCAGTGACCGAAATCGGCTGCAGCACGCGGAAGAACGCCATCGAGCAGGCAACGTTGGGGAACAGGTTGAGGTTGAAGCCCGAACCACCGACTGCGCGGACGATACGGCGTACCTGCTGCTCGTCGATGCCTTCGTCACGCAGCTCGGCGGCCAGGCTTTCGAAGCGCTCCGGGATTGGTTTGTCGAGGTCGGCTTCCAGGTCGACCAGTTCGGGGATCATCACCATTACGCTGTGGCCGTTGCCCAGGTCCTCGACGTAGCCGGGGCCTTTGACAAAGTCGAACAGCTCCAGGGTCTGCTCGTCGACCGAGGACAGGAAGCTTTTGTGCACCAGCGGGAAGTGGTAGGCGTCGGTGGTGTTTTCCAGCTGGATCTTCCAGTTGCCGGGGAAGCGGAAGCGGTGTTCGCCCGGCACCTTGATGCCATAGCCGGCGCCCTGCTTCATGAACAGGTCCATCCACTTCTTCGCCGCGCCAAGGAAGTCTTCCAGCGGTTCGATGTCATCCTTGAAGGTGGCGAAGACCATGCCGGCGTAGCTTTCGGTGCGCAGGCTGACCAGCGGCAGTTCGGCCTTGTCGATGCAGTCGCCGTAGCTTTCCGGGTGCGGGATGCCGCGCAGCGAGCCGTCGAGGGCATAGCCCCAGCCGTGGTACGGGCAGACGAAGCTATTGGTCTTGCCCTTCTTGTGCTCGCACACGGTGGCGCCACGGTGGCGGCAACGGTTGAGCAGCACGTTGATGGCCTTCTTGCGGTCGCGCACCACGATCACCGGCTGCTTGCCGATGTAGGTGGTCTTGTAGCTGCCGGCCTCGGGGATTTCGCTTTCATGGGCGACCCAGATCCAGGTGCTGTGGAAGATCTTTTCCAGTTCGGCATCGAACAGCGCCGGGTCGGTGTACAGGGAGGTGTGGACGCGGTCGTGCTGCACCAGCTCGGCCGGGTCGATTGCCAGGTTGATGGCGGGGATCAGGTTGCTCACGGGGTTATTCCTCTTCTCAGGCGCGCTGGATGATCAGTTCACGGCCGACACGGGCCTCGACCTTGGCGTAGCGCCACAGCTTGTACGGCCCCTCGCCCACCGCCGTGGTGCGGAACAAGTTGCAGGCGGCGTGCACGGTTTCGAGGTTGGGCACATCGGCCAGCAGGTAGGTGGTCCAGGGGAAGCCGTCGGACGGCCCGACCATGGCCTGGTCGTCGTCCATGTTGCCCAGCACGCGTACCCCGGGCAGGTCGTGGATGCCGTTCCACATGGCGCTGAAGGCGGCCCACACTTGCAGCTGCTCTTCGCGCGGGGCATCGAAGAAGTTCTGGTTGATGCCCATGCAGAACAGCACGCGCAAGGCTTTGGTGTCGCTCATGACAAATCTCCCGAGGGTTACAGGTAGCCCGGCAGGGGCTGCTTGCCGAAGAACATGGCTCCGGCGTTCTGGTAGGTGACATCGCCCATGAAGGCGTGCTGGGTGACCACTTGCGCGTCATTGACGCAGCGCGCCAGCGGGCTTTCGTTGTAGATGCCGGTCATGCCCGACAGCAGCTGCGCGCTGCGCGCCACTTCGGCGGCGACGCGGGCGGCATGGGTCGAGGACAGGCGCAGCAGGTTGGTCACCTCGACCGGCACCGGGTCTCCGGCCAGCACGTGGCCCCAGGCCTGCTCGATGGCTTCGTAGAAGAACGCCCGCGCCGAACGCAGCGCGGCCTCGGCCTTGGCCACGTCGACCTGGGCCAGCGGCCGGTCGGCCAGGGCCGGCGCGCCGGTAACCGAAATACGCCCGCTGGCCATGCCCGACAGTTCGTCCAGCGCAGCGCGGGCGATGCCCAGGCCGACCACCGACAACACCTGGGTAGCGAACGACAGCGACGGGTAGCGGAAGAACGGCTCGTCCAGATTCGGCTTGCCGCCGCGCACGAAGGTCCACTGCTCGCCGACCCGCACATCCTCGACCACCAGGTCGTGGCTGCCAGTGCCGAGCAGGCCGACGGTGTCCCAGGTTTCCTCGATGCGCGCCTGGCTGCGTGGCAGCACTGCCAGGCGCGGCAGGTCGAGCTTGTCGCCATTGCGCGGGGTGATGCCGACGCCAACGATGTCGGCGCCCATCGAGCCGCTGGAGTACTTCCAGCGGCCGTTGACCTTGAAACCACCAGGCACGGTCTCGGCCGGCTGTGGCGGGAAGATGCCACCGGCAAACACGGTGTCGGGGCTGTTGCCGTAGATCTCGGCGATGGTTTCCAGCGGCAGCGCCGCCAGGTACACCGGGCTCATGCCGAAGCTGGCGACCCAGCCGGCGGAGCCGTCGGCGTGGGCGATGCGTTCGATCATTTCGCAGAAGGCGGCCGGTGAGCATTCCAGCCCACCGAAGCGCTTGGGCACCAGGGCGCGGTATACGCCGTGGGCCTTGAACGCATCGATCACGTCGCGGGAAATGTGGCGCTGGCGATCGAACTCGCCGAGGCGGGCACGATCACGCACGCCGTCAAGCAAGGCCTCAAAGGCAGGGCCGCAGGCAAGCGCCGACACGGGCGCATCACGCAGGCAAAGCGAATCCATGGATTTTCTCCGTCTCAGGCGCGGTTCGGGTGGTAAGGCTGGGGATGGCAGGCAGGGCTGGCCGTTGGCAAGCACCGGCCACGCAGGGAAGCGAAGGCAGGTTGGGGCGGCATATCTGTCTCTCTTGTTTTGGGTGCCGGTGACAGATATTTGCGATTATTTACGTGAATTGTCAATTGAATTTTCACGTTAAAAAGCCCGCTGCGGAAGTGGGGTTAGGGCTTCCGGGTGTATGGTTTGGGATTTTGGTTGATGCACAGATCGAGCGCCGCCCGCGCGGCGCTTCGCAGCACAAGGCTGCTCCTACATCTGTTTCGGGCCAGTTATTCCTGTCCCAGGTGGGTGGCAGCCTTGGTGCTTGGCTGGAGAACGATGAAGAGCAACGGCGTTCCCTTCGATATTGAATGGAACACACAAGGCGGACAGCGGTGACCTCACAGGAGTGACTGGCCCGAAACAAACGTAGGAGCGGCTTTAGCCGCGAAGCGCCGCGCGGGCGGCGCTCGATCTCACAGGCGATAAAAATGCTGTGCCAGGCACCTCTCAGCCGAGATGCTTTATAAGAGCAGACAGCAAAAAGCCCAGGCCCTCCCCGCACGGAAAGGCCCAGGCAAAAAAGTAATACTCAAGTCATGCGCAAAAGCTGTAGGAGCGGCCTTGTGTCGCGATGGGCCGCGCAGCGGCCCCAGACATTCGCGTCACAGCAACGATAGCCGGGGCTGCTGCGCAGCCCTATCGCGACACAAGGCCGCTCCTACAAGGGGTTGCTTAACCTTCTTGCAACGCACGCGGGCGATGGCTACGCGCCTCGGCCTCTGGCGCCTTGGCCGCCTGCAGGTGGAAGTCGAACGCCAGCTCGGCAAAACGCTCACCTTGCACACCACGATCGTGCGCCGCCGCAGCATCCTCGATAAAGCGCAGGTCGCCGATCAACCCGTCACGGGTGGCGTAGGCAAAGTCATCCCACAGGTACTGGTCACCGGCGAAGTTGATCTGGGTAGTCAGGTGGCGGTGCCCCGGTGCCGAGATGAAGAAGTGTACGTGCGCCGGGCGCTGGCCATGGCGGCCGAGCAGGTCCAGGCATTCCTGGGTCGGGCCCTGCGGGTCGCAGCCGTACCCCGACGGCACGATCGAGCGCGCGCGGTAGCGGCCGTCGGCATCGGTGATGATGCGGCGGCGCAGGTTGTATTCGGACTGGGTCGAATCGAAGTACGAATAGGTGCCCTGGGTGTTGGCGTGCCAGAGGTCGACGGTGGCACCGGCCAGCGGCTTGCCATCAGCATCGAACACCTGGCCCTGGAGGAACATCACCACGCCCGGGTCGGTGCCATCGTCCATGCGAGCTTCGCCTTGCGCCAGCGGCGCCCCGGCAACGTACAGCGGGCCTTCGATGGTGCGCGGGGTGCCACCGCCAAGGCCGGCCTCGGCGTCCTTGGCGTCCTGCAGCAGGTCGAGGAAGTGCTCGATACCCAGGCCGGCAGCCAGCAGACCGGCCTCGTTACGGCCACCCAGGCGGTTGAGGTAATCAATGGCGTGCCAGAACTCGTCCTCGGTGATTTCCAGGTCTTCGACCAGGCGCGCGGTGTCTTGCAGCACACGCAGGATGATCTGCTTGAAGCGCGGGTTGCCTTCGGCGTGGTCCAGGCCAGCAACCTGGTTGAAGAAGGCTTGAATGTCGGCAGTGTGGGAAATTTTCACGGTCATCGTGCTCACCTCATATTGTTCTTGTCAGGCAGACAGGTGCTAATCAGCGGTCGTCGCTGTGGATCGACGAGGGGTGCCGGCACAGGCCGTCGACCTCGATGTCCATGTACGGGAACAGCGGCAGCTGCATCAGGGTGTCGTGCAGCGCCTCGACGCTCGGCACATCGAACACGCTGTAGTTGGCGTAGTGCCCGGCAATGCGCCACAGGTGGCGCCAGGTGCCTTCGCGTTGAAGGCGCTGGGCCAGTTCCTTTTCGTCGGCCTTGAGCTTGGCGGCCTTGGCCGGGTCCATGTCGACCGGCAGTTTCACGGTCATCTTCACGTGGAACAACATGCGGATATCTCCTTTCTCTGCTCAGGCTCGGACACTGTGGGAGCGGCTTCAGCCGCGAACACCGGCAAAGCCGGTGCCATCCAGCGCGTCGCCTGCTTCGCGGCTAAAGCCGCTCCCACAGGGGTTTTGTGTGTGCGTTTAGTGCCGGGCGAAACGTGCCAGGCGCTGTTCGTCCAGGGTCAGGCCCAGGCCTGGGGTACGTGGAATGTGCAGCTGGAAGTCGTGGTACTGCGGCGGCTCGTTGACGATTTCCTCGGTCAGCAGCAGCGGCCCGAACAGCTCGGTGCCCCAGGTCAGCTGGCGCAAGGTAAGGAAGGCATGGGCCGAAGCCAGGGTGCCGATCGAGCCTTCGAGCATGGTGCCGCCATACAGGGCGATACCGGCGGCCTCGGCGATTTGCGCAGTACGTAGCACGGCGCGCGGACCGCCGTTCTTGGCGATTTTCAGGGCGAAGATGCTGGCGGCGCCGTCGGCGGCCAGGCTGAAGGCATCTTCAACACTCTCGATCGACTCATCGGCCATGATCGGTGCCGGGCTGCGCTGGTTCAGGCGTACCTGGCCACCGCGGTTGATGCGCGAAATCGGTTGTTCGATCAGGTCGATGCCATTGTCGCCGAGCACCTGGCAGGCACGGATGGCCTGGGACTCGTCCCAGTACTGGTTGACGTCAACCCGCACACTGGCGCTGTCGCCCAGCTCGCGCTTGATTGCCACCACGTGCTTGAGGTCCTGCTCCACCGGGTTGGCGCCGATCTTCAGCTTGAACACCCGGTGCCGGCGGATTTCCAGCATGTGCTGGGCTTCGGCAATGTCGCGGGCGGTGTCGCCGCTGGCCAGGGTCCAGGCCACTTCCAGGCTGTCGCGCACGCGGCCACCCAGCAGTTCGCTGACTGGCAGGCCCAGGCGCTTGCCCTGGGCATCGAGCAAGGCGCTTTCGATACCCGACTTGGCAAAGGTATTGCCCTTGGCCAGCTTGTCCAGCTTGAGCATGGCGGCGTTGATGTTGTCTGCCGGCAGGCCGATCAGCGCCGGGGCCAGGTGCGCGTCGATATTGGCCTTGATGCCCTCGGGGCTTTCGTACCCGTAGGCCAGGCCACCGATGGTGGTGGCCTCGCCGATCCCTTCCACGCCATCGCTGCAGCGTACGCGCAATACCACCAGGGTCTGCTGCTGCATGGTGTGCATCGCCAGCTTGTGCGGGCGAATGGTCGGCAGGTCGACGATAATTGCATCAATACGTTCAATCAGCGCGCTTGTCATTGTTGCCAGGTCCCGTCAGGTCGGGCTGCCAGTTGCAGGCCCGAATGGTGCATTTACTTGATTGTTCAAGGATTGCGCGAGACCCTGATGGGCGTCCAATATCAAATGAATCTCCCACCATACCCTGGAGGTCTGATGGAGCTGCGCCACCTGCGTTACTTCAAGGTCCTGGCCGAGACCCTGAACTTCACCCGCGCCGCCGAGCTGCTGCACATTGCCCAGCCACCGCTGAGCCGGCAGATCAGCCAGCTCGAGGACCAGCTCGGCACCTTGCTGGTAGTGCGCGAGCGCCCGCTGCGGCTGACCGAGGCCGGGCGCTTCTTCTACGAGCAGACTTGCACCGTGTTGCAGCAGCTGCAGAACATCAGCGACAACACCCGCCGCATCGGGCATGGCCAGCGCCAGTGGCTGGGCATCGGCTTCGCGCCTTCGACCTTGTATACGGTGCTGCCGGAGCTGATCCGCGAACTGCGCCAGGACAGCGAACTGGAACTGGGGCTAAGCGAGATGACCACCTTGCAGCAGGTGGAGGCGCTGAAGAGCGGGCGCATCGATATTGCCTTCGGGCGCATTCGCATCGACGACCCGGCCATTCACCAGCAGGTGCTGTGCGAGGACCCGCTGGTGGCCGTGCTGCCCAAGGGCCACCCGCTGGCGGGCAGCCCGCTCAGCCTCGCCCAGCTGGCCGGCGAAGCGTTCATCCTCTACCCGGCCAACCCCCGGCCCAGCTATGCCGACCACATACTGGCGCTGTTCGCCCACCACGGCATGAGCATTCGCGTCAGCCAGTGGGCCAATGAATTGCAGACGGCCATTGGCCTGGTGGCGGTGGGTGTCGGCATCACGCTGGTGCCGGCCTCGGTGCAACAGCAGCACCGTACCGATATCGAGTATGTCGGCCTGCTGGATAGCGGCGCCGTCAGCCCGATCATCCTCAGCCGGCGCAAGGGGGATGTGAGCCCGATCGTGCAGCGTTGCCTGGCGTTGATCGAACAGCAGGCGGTATGAACAAACCACGTACCCTGTAGGAGCGGCTTTAGCCGCGAACACCGGCGAAGCCGGTGCCATGCACCGCGTTGGATTCTTCGCGGCGGTTCGGCGCCCCGATGAACCCGCTCCCACAGGTAGTTTGCTCAGGTGCGTGACTCGCTGCGCCGGCGGTAGGCCAGCAACAGGAACACAAACCACAACGGCATCACGCACAGCGCCAGCCGGGTATCCGGTTGCAGCGCCAGCAGCACTAGCACGAAACCGAGAAAGCCCAGGGTAACGACCGCCGTAACCACCCCGCCCGGCAACTTGAACTGCGAGGCCTGGTGCGCGGCCGGGTTGCGCTTGCGGTAGGCAAGGTACGCAGCCAGGATCATCGACCAGGTGAAGATCACCAGAATCGCCGAAACCGTCGAAATCAGCGTGAACACCGTCATCACCTCGGGAATGATGAACAACAGGCTCAAGCCGATCAGCATGCACACCCCGGAGAACAACAAGCTGTACAGCGGCACGCTGAGGCTCGACAGCCTGGCGAAGATGCCCGGTGCGTTGCGTCGCTCGGCCAGGCCGAACAGCATACGGCAGCCCGAATACACCCCACTGTTGGCCGAAGACGCCGCCGAAGTCAGCACCACGAAGTTGATCATGCCGGCCGCCGCCGGGAAGCCGGCCAGCAGGAACAGCTCGACGAACGGGCTGCGGTTGGCTGGCACTTCGGCCCACGACACCACGCTGATGATGCACACCAGCGCCAGGATGTAGAACAGCAGGATGCGCAGCGGGATGGTGTTGATCGCCTTGGGCAGCGAGCGATGCGGGTTCTTCGCCTCGGCCGCCGTGGTGCCGATCAACTCGGTACCGGCGAACGAGAACACGGCAATCTGGAACCCGGCAAAGAAGCCGCTGATGCCATGCGGCAGCACCGCGCCGGGTGCGACCACGTTGGACAGCGAGGCTACCACGCCATTGGGCGAGGTATAGGACGTGGCGATCATCACGGCGGCGGTGATGATCAGCAGGACGATGGCAACGATCTTGATGATGCCGAACCAGAACTCCACCTCGCCGAAAACCCGCACCGCCAGCATGTTCAACCCTAACAGCACAAACAGGGTGAAGAACGCCGGCACCCAGGCAGGTAGATCGGGGTACCAGAACTGGAAGAACCCGGCCACCACCACCACGTCACCGACCACCGCCACGCTCCAGCTCAGCCAGTACGACCAGCTCAGCACAAAGCCGGCACGCGGGCCCAGGTAATGGGCGACGATGTCGGCGAACGACTTGAAGCGCAGGTCGGACAACAGCAGCTCGCCCATGGCGCGCATGACGAAGAACACGAAGAAGCCAAGGATGGCGTAGACCAGCAGGATCGAGGTACCGGACAGCGCGATCACCTTGCCCGAGCCCATGAACAGGCCGGTGCCGATGGCGCCACCAATGGAAATCAGCTGGATGTGACGGTTTTCCAGCGTACGTTGCAGGTGCCCGTCACGGGCGGGCTCTGCGGGTTTGCTTTGCTCAAGGCTTGCGGACATGTCTTGCATGGGCGACCTCTTGTTATTGTTGGTCTGCTAGTCGTACTGCGCCGTGGCCAGCCTTGCCACGGCCTGGCGCGCAGATCAGCGTGCGTTTTCGAAGCCTTGCAGGGTGTTCACCGCATTGATGCCGATTTCATCGACCATGTAGCCGCCCTCCATCACGAACAGGGTCGGGATACCGGCACTGGCGATTTCGGCCCCCATGCGCAGGAAGTCCGCGCTGGTGAGCTTGAAGTGGCTGATCGGGTCGTCCTCGAAGGTGTCGACGCCAAGCGACACCACGAGGAATTCGGGCCGGTGCGCGACGATGCGCTTGAGCGCGTCCTGCAGGGCCAGCTGGTACTGTGCCCAGAGCGTGCCTTTGCCCAGTGGGTAGTTGGCGTTGAAGCCTTCGCCCGCCCCCGCGCCCTGCTCATGGGCGTAGCCGGAGAAATACGGGTAGGACACGTGCGGGTCGCCATGCAGCGAGGCGAAGAAAACATCGGGGCGATCGTAGAAGATGTTCTGCGTGCCGTTGCCGTGGTGGAAGTCCACGTCCAGCACGGCCACGCGCTTGGCACCCTGGCTCAGGCAGCGCTCGGCAGCAATGGCGGCGTTGTTCAGGTAGCAATAGCCGCCCATGTACTCGCGGGCGGCATGGTGCCCCGGCGGTCGGCACAGGGCGAAAGCACTGTCGGCGCCATCGATGATGCGCTGCATGCCGGTAAGCGCGACGTTGGCACTGCTGCGCACGGCCTCCCAAGTACCCGCGGTGATCGGCGCACCGGCGTCCATGGCATAGAAGCCCAGCTTGCCATCGATGAAGCCGGGCTCACGGTCGATGGCCAGGTCGCGTACCGGCCACACCAGTGGCAGGGCGTCGTGGGTCTTGCCGGTGGCGGCCCATTCCGACCAGGCATTTTCCAGGAAGCTCACGTAGCGCTCGCTGTGCGCCGCCACGTAGCAGGCGCGGTCGAAGGCCTGCTCTGAAATCACATCACCCAGGCCGGTACTCTGTACCCGCGCCAGCACGGTATCGGCGCGCTGGGGGTTTTCGAACGAGGGCGTTATCGCGCCATCCTTGAGTTCCGAGCCATGGTGCAAGCGGTGGTTGTTGCTAAAGACTGTCAGCACGCGAATGTCCTTTTTCAAGGGTTACCGGATAACCAATTTTCGCGAGGTAACGCTGAAAATGCTTTGCTTTATGCTCAGTCAAACCGGATGCTTGAGCAAAACATTCACAGGGCTGGCCACCTATGAGCAAAGCTTTTGCTATCGAAGAACTGGACGATACCGACCGCGAGCTGCTTCGCCTGCTGCAAGAGGACGGCACCCTGTCGAGCGCGGCGCTGGGCGAGCGCCTGTCGATGACCGTGACGCCTTGCTGGCGGCGGCGCAAACGGCTGGAAGAGCTGGGTATCATCAAGGACTACCAGGCCAACCTCGACCGCAGGAAGCTGGGGTACGACGTGATGGCGTTTGCCCAGGTACGTTTTGGCAACCACTCTGCCGAGGCGCCGGATGAGTTCGAACAGGTGATCCTCAAGCTGCCGCAGGTGCTGTCGTGCCACAAGGTGACCGGCGAGGCTGACTATGTGCTGACAGTGTTGGCGACGGACCTGGAGAGTTATGGGCGGTTTGTCGAAGAGGTGTTGCGCAGGCAACCGGGGATTGCCTCGATCCAGTCGAGCCTGGCGTTGCGGGAGGTTAAGGCGGTTTCGCGGATACCCGTTTCCTGAAAACCCTACCCGGCCTGCTTTTTCCAGGAGCAGCTATGTAATGCAAATCTGAAGCCTTCCCGAGTCCCTGTAGGAGCGGCTTTAGCCGCGACAGGGCCGGGCCTGCCGGCCAATTTCTACCGGCCATTCACCGCCGCAGCCGCCACCGCATTCGCGGGTAAACCCGCTCCTACATTGACCTGTGGTG
>NZ_JBIVIF010000016.1:31947-77295 GCF_044749595.1 Pseudomonas sp. NPDC089392 | reverse complement strand
CCCGTCGTAGGAGCGGCTTTAGCCGCGAAAGGGCCGGGCCTGCCGGCCAATTTCTACCGGCCATTCACCGCCGCAGCCGCCACCGCATTCGCGGGTGAACCCGCTCCTACATTGACCGGTGGTGCACACACATCGGTGGCTCAACACAGCCCGTCGTAGGAGCGGCTTTAGCCGCGAAAGGGCCGGGCCTGCTGGCCAACTTCTACCGACAATTCACCGCCGCAGCCGCCACCGCATTCGCGGCGGTTCGATGCCTCGATAAACCCGCTCCTACACCGGCAAGCTATAGCGCTCGGCAAAATACTGCCGGAAAAAGTCCACCGCCACCCGCACCTTGGCCGAACTGGCCAGCGGCGAGGTGTACACCGCCCAGATATCCGCCGGCTGGTGATAGTCCTCCAGCACCTGCACCAGCCGCCCGTCCTGCAGGCTGTCGTGCACATCCCACCACGAACGCAGCAATATCCCGCGCCCGTCAAGGCACCACTGGTGCGCCACTTCGCCATGATTCGTAGACAAGCCGCCAGTCACCCGCACCCCCTCTTCACCGTCCGGCCCCATCAGCTGCCACACACCAAACGGGTGGTCGCGCTCCTTGATCACCAGGCAGTCGTGGCTGGCCAGGTCGCCCAGCACCTTGGGCGTGCCGCGCCGGGCCAGGTAGGCCGGCGCCGCGCATAGCACACGGCGGTTACGCGCCAGTGGCTTGGCGATCAGGTTGGGGGCAATGGCATTACCCACGCGGATGTCCAGGTCGACGCCCTCGGCAATCAGGTCCACCAGCCGGTCGTGCACGTCCAGGCGAATGTCCAGCCGTGGGTAGCGTTCGGCCAGCTCCGACAAGGCCGGTGCCACGAAGCGCCGGCCCAGGCCCAGGCTGCTGGCAATACGCAGCTGCCCGGCCGGCTCGCGGTGCTGGGCGCTGATGTCATCGCCCATGCGCTGCACCGCATCGAAAATCTGCAACGCCCATTGATACACCCGCTCACCCTCCTCGCTCACCGTCACCCGCCGGGTGGTGCGGTGCAGCAGGCGCACCTCCAGGGTTTGCTCAAGCATGCGGATGCGTTTGCTGATGTACGCCGCCGACATGCCCAACTCGTCGGCCACGGCCGCGAAGCTGGCGCGCTTGGCCACCTGCAGGAAGATGTTGAGGTCGTCGAGGTTGGGCAGATTATTCACGTAGCGTGTTCCAAGAATCCATGATTGGCCAGATTATCTCCGGAGCAAGCCCTTATAGCATGGCCAGCACCTGTTCCCTAGACAACGAGTGCACCCCATGAGCAAGACTTTCAGAATCGCGGCAATCCCCGGCGATGGCATCGGCAACGAAGTACTGCCAGAAGGCATTCGCGTGGTCGAGGCGGCTGCACGCAAGCACGGCCTGGACATCAGCTTCGAGTTCTTCGAGTGGGCCAGCTGCGACTACTACCTGGCCCACGGCAAGATGATGCCGGATGACTGGTTCGAACAGCTCAAGGGCTTCGACGCCCTGTACTTCGGTGCCGTCGGCTGGCCAGACAAGGTGCCGGACCACATCTCGCTGTGGGGTTCGCTGCTCAAGTTCCGCCGCGACTTCGACCAGTACGTGAACATCCGCCCGGTGCGCCTGTTCCCTGGCGTACCTTGCCCGCTGGCTGGCCGTGAGCCAGGCGACATCGACTTCGTGGTCATCCGCGAAAACACCGAGGGCGAATACTCGTCGCTGGGTGGGCGCATGTTCGAAGGCACTGAAAACGAGTTCGTGCTGCAGGAGTCGGTGTTCACCCGCCGCGGCGTCGACCGCATCCTCAAGTACGCCTTCGACGTGGCCCAGACCCGCGAACGCAAGCACGTTACCTCGGCCACCAAGTCCAACGGCATGGCCGTGAGCATGCCGTACTGGGACGAGCGCACCGCGGCAATGGCTGCCAATTATCCGGAAATCAGCTGGGACAAGCAGCACATCGATATCCTCTGTGCGCGCTTCGTGCTGCAGCCGGACCGCTTCGACGTGGTGGTGGCCTCGAACCTGTTCGGCGACATCCTCTCCGACCTCGGCCCGGCCTGCGCCGGCACCATTGGCATCGCGCCGTCGGCCAACCTCAACCCCGAGCGCAAGTTCCCGTCGCTGTTCGAACCCGTGCATGGCTCGGCGCCGGACATCTACGGCAAGAACATCGCCAACCCGATCGCGATGATCTGGTCGGGTGCGCTGATGCTCGACTTCCTCGGCAACGACGGCGCCGACCCACGCTACCGCGCCGCCCACGACGACATTCTCAAGGCCATCGAGCAGGTCATCGCCGCCGGTGACGTGACCCGCGACATGGGTGGGCAGCAATCCACCCAGCAAGTGGGCCAGGCCATCACTGCGCTGGTCGAAGCCTGATGCACAAGGGGCCGATTGTCAGGACTGTCTGACAATCGGCCCCTTGCCTCTTGCGAGCGGCGCGGATTGTATGCAAAATCTGTTAACCGTTAGATATTTGTTAATCAACAGTTAACAACCAAGGAAGGAGTGGTACTGCAACACCCCGGATGCCTGCCGGGTATAACAAGTACGCCAACGTCCCAGGAGACGATGATGTCGCACAAGAATAAAAAGATTGATGTGTTCCTGATTACTGTGAGCCTGATTGCCGTACTGCTCACCGTGATCGGCCTTGCAGCCTTCCCCGCCCAGGCTGAAAGCGCTGCAAACCAGCTGTTCGAACTGTCCACCCGCACCTTCGGCACCAGCGTGCAGATTCTGGTGTTCGGTAGCACCCTGGCCGTGCTGTACCTGGCCTTCAGCAAATACGGCAATATCCGCCTGGGCAGTGGCAAGCCTGAATACGCCACCGCCACCTGGGTGTTCATGTTCATCTGCGCCGGCATGGGTTCGTCGACCCTGTACTGGGGCGTGATGGAATGGGCCTACTACTACCAGACCCCAGGCCTCAATATCGCCGCCGCCACCCCCAAGGCGCTGGAATACAGCGTTGGCTACTCGTTCTTCCACTGGGGTATCAGCGCCTGGTCGATCTACGCCTTGGCCTCGCTGGCCATGGCCTACCACTTCCATGTGCGCAAGAAGAGCGGCCTTAACCTGGCCTCGATCGTCGAAGCGGTAACCGGCTTCAAGGCCACCGGCCCGGTAGGCCGTAGTGTCGACCTGATCTTCCTGCTGACCATGATGGGCGCGCTGACCGTGTCGCTGGCCCTGACCGCTTCCACCCTGACCCGTGGCCTGCATGACCTGACCGGCACCCCGGACACTTTCACCGTGCAACTGATGGTGATCGGCGGCGTGGCCGTAATGTTCTCGCTCAGCTCGTACATCGGCATCGATGGCGGCCTGCAGCGCCTGAGCAAGATGGTGTGCATCGGCGCCCTGGTATTTGCCGCAGTCGTCCTGCTGGTAGGCCCGACCCAGTTCACCATCAACAACACTGCCAACTCGATTGGCCTGATGATGCAGAACTACGTACACATGAGCCTGTTCACCGACCCGGCCGGCGACGGTGCCTTCACCCGCAACTGGACGGTGTTCTACTGGCTGTGGTGGGTATCTTACGCACCAGGCGTGGCCATGTTCGTGACCCGCGTTTCGCGCGGCCGGCAGATCAAGGAAGTGGTGCTGGCCCTGCTGCTGGGCGGCAGTTTCGGTTGCTGGTTCTTCTTTGGCGCGCTGGAAAGCTACAGCATGCACCAGTTCATCACCGGCGCCGTGGACGTACCGAAAATGCTCGCCGAACAAGGCGGTGAATCAGCCGTTACCCACCTGCTGCTGGCGTTGCCATGGGGCCAGATGTTCCTCGGCGTGTACCTGTTCATCATGGCCATCTTCTGTGCCTCGCATATGGATGCCGCAGCCTACGCGGTGGCTGCCACCAGCACCCGCAACCTGCGTGAAGGCGACGACCCGACGCCGACCCACCGCCTGTTCTGGTGCGTGGTGCTGACCCTGGTGCCGCTGGCCATGCTGTTTGCCAAGGCCTCGCTGTCGACCATGAAGACTGCCGTGGTGCTGACCGCGATCCCGTTCATGGTGATTCTGCTGGTGAAGATCTACGGTTTCTTCAAGTGGATGATCGCTGACTACGGCCAGGTATCGGCCCACCTCATCGATGAAGAAGCAGCCCGCATGGCTGGCGAAGAGCCCGTCGAGCACGCCCCGCGCAGCGCCGCTGCGGTGCATTGAACAATCTGTAGGAGCGGGCTTGCCCGCAATGGGGCTGCAAAGCAGCCCCTTTGATGGCGACAAATTTTTTTGCCTGATCTGTTAACTGACAGATACGCGTTAACCAGCAACTATAAACCGAGCTTGTGAGAAACCCGTCATGAACGACTTCAAACGCCTGCCCGCCGATTTCTGTGCGAACGCCGAAGAGGCCTTCACCATCCCCGCCAACTTCTACACCCAGGCTTCGGTGTTCGAGCATGAGAAGGAAGCCATCTTCGCCCGCAGCTGGATCTGCGTGGGCCACCGCAGTGAAGTGGCAGGCAACAACGCCTACATCACCCGCGAAGTGATTGGCGAAAGCATCATCATCGTGCGCGGCCGTGACAGCGTGTTGCGCGCGTTCTACAACGTCTGCCCGCACCGTGGCCACCAGCTGCTCAGCGGTAGCGGCAAGGCCAAGAACGTCATCACTTGCCCGTACCACGCCTGGACCTTCAAGCTCGACGGCGAACTGGCCCACGCCCGCAACTGCGACAACGTGGTCAACTTCGACAAGGAAAAATCCACCCTGGTGCAGCTGCGCGTAGAGGAATACGCCGGCTTCATCTTCATCAACATGGACATGGACGCCGGCTCCGTCGAAGACCAGCTGCCAGGCCTGCAAGCACGCATGCGTGAAGCCTGCGCGGTCATCGATGACCTGCACCTGGCGGCACGCTTCGTCAGCGACACCCCGGCCAACTGGAAGTCGATCGTCGACAACTACCTGGAGTGCTACCACTGCGCCCCTGCCCACCCAGGCTTCTCCGACTCGGTGGACGTTGGCCAGTACAGCCACAGCATGCACGGCAACTGGACCCTGCAATACGGCCTGGCCAAGCCTTCGGAGCAGTCGTTCAAGTTCGATGAAAGCGTGAAAGACCCGTCGTTCGCCGGCTTCTGGGCCTGGCCGTGCACCATGTTCAACGTGCCGCCAGGGGCCAACTTCATGACCGTGATCTACGAGTTCCCGGTCGATGCCGAAACCACCCTGCAGCACTACGACATCTACTTCCTCAACAAGGACATTACCGAAGAACAGCAGAAGCTGATCGACTGGTACCGCGAAGTGTTCCGCCCAGAAGACCTGCGCCTGGTCGAAAGCGTGCAGAAGGGCCTGAAGTCTCGTGGCTACCGTGGCCAGGGCCGGATCATGGCCGACCGCGAGCGCAGCGGCATGAGCGAGCACGGCATTGCCCACTTCCACAACCTGATCGCCGTGGCCCACCTCGACGATTGATGGCAACCGCTCCACGTTTATAGGCACGTAAAGGTGCGCGGCAGGGCCTGCCGCGCACCCAGGCAGTCGAGGTGAACCATGGCCAACACTTATGAAATGTTCAGCGTACACGTGACCGACGTGGAACAAGCCACGCCGCTGATCAAGCGCTTTACCCTGGCCCGCGAAGATGGCGCGGCGATGCCCGCCTTCACTGGTGGCAGCCACGTCATCGTGCAGATGCAGGGCGCCGACGGCAGCCAGTTCAGCAACGCCTACTCGTTGATGAGCGACCCGCGCGACACCCGCAGCTACCAGATTGGCGTGCGCCTGGAAGAGCAGTCCAAGGGCGGCTCGGCGTTCATGCACCAGCAGGTGGAAGTCGGCACTCGCCTGACCATCTCCTCGCCCAACAACCTGTTCGCCCTGGACCCTGCGGCCGGCCGCCACGTGCTGATTGCCGGCGGTATCGGCATTACCCCGTTCCTGGCGCAACTGCATGAGCTGGAAGGCGGCAGCGCCGACTATGAACTGCACTACGCCTTCCGCGCGCCGGAACATGGGGCGTTCCAGGAGCAACTGGCCAGCGGCCCACACGCTGAAAATACCCGTTTCTACATCGACAGCCTCGACCGCAAGCTCGACCTCGCGGCCCTGTGCGCGGGGCTGGACGAACAGGCCCACCTGTATGTGTGCGGCCCGAAACCACTGATCGACGCGGTCATCGCCTGCGCCGCCCAGGCTGGCATTGCCGAGCAGCGCGTGCACTGGGAACAGTTTGCCGCCACCCCGGTAACCGGCAGTGCCTTTACCGTGGTGCTGGCGCAATCGGGGGTGGAACTGCAGGTCGAAGAAGGCATGACCATTCTGCAGGCCATCGAGAAATCCAAGGCTGCCAAGGTCGAGTGCCTGTGCCGCGAAGGCGTGTGCGGTACCTGCGAGACGGCCATCCTTGAAGGTGAAGCCGAGCATTATGACCAGTACCTGAGCGATGAAGAAAAGGCGGCGCAGCAAAGCATCATGCTGTGCGTCTCGCGTGCCCGTACTGCCCGCCTGGTGCTCGATCTCTGACTGACGTGGTCCCTGTAGGAGCGGCCTTGTGTCGCGATGGGCCGCGCAGCGGCCCCCATAATGTTGTGGCAAGGCAAGGATCCTGGGGCCGCTTCGCGCCCCATCGCGACACAAGGCCGCTCCTACACGAAGTGACGCTGAAGGTCGTCAACCAAAAGTTGACAGCTTGGGTATACTGGCAGGCTCTTGGCCCAGATCAGGACACCTGCCGATGTTGGAAAACAACTTCGCCTTCCGCCTCAAGGAACTGCTCGAGCACCACAAGCTGACCCTGCAAGCCGTGGGCACGGCCCTGGGCATTTCGCGCACTGCGGTGCACAAATGGACCCGCGGCGGCGAGATCGACTACGACAACCTGCGCAAGCTGGCCGACTTTCTCAAGGTCAACTGGATCTGGCTGCGCTACGGCGACGAGGCCCTGCAGAACATCCAGCAACCGCAGGTGGTCGAGCTGCCGATGACCGACCTGCGCCGGCGCCTGACCGCCGAAATCATGGAAAGCGAAACGCGCATGAAGCTGGCCCAGGAAGGTGCGCGCATCGTCACCTGGGAGTGGAACCTGATCAGCGACGAAGTCACCTACTCGCCCAACGTCGAGCAGGTGTATGGCTGGCCGGTGCACCGCAACGAAGACTTCTGGAAGCATCTGCCGGCAGAAGATGTGGCGCGGATGCAGGCGATGTATGCCGAGACGGTGGAAAGCGGCACCAGTTGCGAGTGTGACTTCCGCCTTACCCGCCCTGACGGTACGCTGTGCTGGATTTCCTCCCGCGCCACCGTGGTACGCGACAGTGCCGGGCGTTCGGTGAAGATGGTCGGCATCAGCATGGACAACACCGAACGGCAAGTGGCGCAGCAGGCGCTGAGGCAAAGCGAAGAACGCTTTCGGGCGATTTTCGAGCTGGCCTGGGGCGCCCTCGCCTACATCGACCCGAACGGCACCTGGCAACGGGTCAACAGCAGCCTGTGCGAAATGCTTGGCTACCGTGCTGAAGAGCTCTACGCCACGACCTTCCAGCACATCACCCACCCCGACGACCTGCCGCTGAACCTCCAGCTGCTGCAACGCATGCTGGCAGGTGAAACCGAGCGTTACGAGGTGGAAAAGCGCGTGCGGCACAAGAATGGCGAGTACATCTGGGTGCGCGCGCGCACCTCGCTGCAACGCCACGACAACGGTGAGCCGGAACACCTGATCAGCGTGTTCGAAGACATCAGCGCCGAGCGCCTGGAGCATGAACGGCTGCAGGCGCACATTGCCGCCCTCGAAGCCCGCCTGGCGGCTTCGTGACCTGCCCGAAATTTCACAGCTGATGCGATCCCTGTGGGAGCGGGTTCACCCGCGAAGCAGACACCGCGGTGGATGGCACGGGCTTCGCCCGTGTTCGCGGGTAAACCCGCTCCCACAGGGACCGCGATAGCTTCTAAAGCTTGAGGTGATCGCCGCGCAACCAGTCGATAAACCGCGCAAACAACTCCGACTGCGAATTGATCTCCAGCTTCAGATACAAATTCTTCCGATGCATGCGCACCGTCTCCGGCGAGATACCCAGTTCCAGCGCAGTGGACTTCACCGAGTGCCCACGCAGAATCATGTGCGCCACCTCCCGCTCACGGTCGGTCAGCACCTGGCAGCCGAAGCTGTCAAACGCCGCCTGCAAGCTGCCCCGCTCGGCTGAAACAGTTCCCGGCTCCAGGTTATACCGGGCATAGCGCCCGAGCAGTTCGCGCACCATCGGTTCCAGCGCACGCAGCAGGTCCACCTGCCCGGCGCTCAGGGGCGTGCCGCTACACCCCTGAAACAAGCTCAGGGACAGCTTGCGGCCAGCGCTGAGGTCGACGATGTAGTAGCTGTCTTCACTGCAACCGGTGCCTAGGTAATAGGCCTTGTAATAGTCACTGTCGAAGAAGTTGTCGGGGGCGATTTCCTGCAGGTGGTAGAAGCCCTCGGCCAGGCCGCTTTGCACCGCCAGGCAGAACGGGTCGAGCAGGTAGCCGGCGCTGAAGTAGCGCTCCAGCACGGCAGCGCGGTGCAGCTCGGGGATGCCTTGCTGGTACAGCAACTGCGGCGCCCGCCCCTGGCATTCGAGGCTGATCATCATCGATTCAACCTGCACCAGCTGGCCAATGGCGGCAGCCACATGCACCAGCGCCTCGGGTGTTTCACTATGCGCCAGCGCGCGCTGCAGCGCCGCGTGCCATTGCTGCAGCGCGCCCACGGTCAGGGTAAGCGGGGTGTCGGGAGAGGCCTGGGTCATGCCCGGCAGTCTAGCCTGCCAGGCACGCCCGCGCACAGCCCTTTGCGCCAGGCTCATCGGCCCTGGTACAGGCCAAGCGCGGTCAGTTCCCGCGCGGTTTCGATGATGCACTGGCGCAGGGTATCGACAATCTCGTCCACCTGCGCATGGGTGATGATCAACGGTGGCGACATCACGTTCAGGTGCATGATCGGCCGTACCAGCAGCCCTTTGGCCTGGGCCTTGCTGTGGATGCGCTCGCCGATGTTCACCTCATCGGCAAACAGCGCCTTGCTGGCCTTGTCGGCAACGAATTCGACGCAGGCCATCAGCTTCATGCAGCGCACATCGCCCACCAGCGGCAACTCGCGCAGGCTCTGCAAGCGTTGTTCCAGATAGCCGCCAACGTCCTTGACGTGGTCGAGCAAGTGCTCGCGCTCGATGATCTCGATGTTCTTCAGCGCCGCCGTGCAGCACACCGGGTGGCCGCTGTAGGTGAAGCCGTGGGTGAAGCAGCGGCCCTTGCCCGGTTCGGCGATCACCTGCCAGATACGTTCGGAGAAAATGCACGCCCCCAATGGCAGGTAGGCCGAGGTCAGGCCCTTGGCGGTGGTGATGATGTCCGGGGTGACGCCAAACAGTTCCTCGCTGGCGAAGAAGGTGCCCAGGCGGCCGAACGAGGTCACCACTTCGTCGGCGACGAACAGGATGTCGTAGGTCTGGCACAGCTGCCACATACGCAGGAAGTAGCCCTTGGGCGGAATGATCACCCCGCCCGAGCCCATGATCGGCTCGGCGAAGAACGCCGCCACGTTGTCGGCGCCCAGCGAAAGGATCTTGTCTTCGAACTCGGCCACCAGGAAGTCGAGGAACTCGGCCTCGTCCATGTCGTCCGGCGCACGGTACGGGTTGGGGTTGGAGACGTGGTGGATCAGGTCATGGTGGTAATCGAACTCCGGCACCCGGTCGGCGGCCTTGTTGCCAATCGACATGGTCAGGGTGGTAGAGCCATGGTAGGCGTTGTAGCGGGCGATGATGTGCTTCTTGTGCGGCTTGCCTCGGCAGTTCTGGTAGTACTGGATCAGCCGGTATGCGGTATCGACCGCGGTCGAGCCACCGGTGGTGAGGAACACATGGTCGAGGTCGCCGGGCGCCAGCTGCGCCAGCTTCTGGCACAGCTCGATGGCCACATCGTTGGCCATGTCCGAGAACGGGTTGGAATAGGCCAGCTGGCGCACCTGATCGGCGATGGCCAGGGCCATTTCCTCACGGCCCAGGCCAATGTTGGTGCACCACATGCCGCCAACGGCATCGAGGAAGCGGTTGCCGTGGGTATCGCGGATGTAGGCGCCTTCACCGGCGACGATGTTCAGCGCACCTTGTTCGCGGTGCTCGTCGAATACATGGTAGCCGTGCATGTAGTGGGCCTTGTCGGCTTCCACCAGCGGGTCGTGGGCAATGGCGAATGCTTTGCTTGGGGTGGCCATGGGCAGCTCCTTGGCGGGAAACGTTGGGCAGTGTTCAGAAACCGGTCTTGACCGTGCTCCAGACCCGGGTGATGGCGCGCATGTCCTTCGGGCTTTGGGTTTTCTGCGCGAACAGGCGCTCACGGGTTGGCGCGTCGGGGTAGATGGCCGGGTCCTGGCGGATTTCGTCGCGCACCAGCGCAGTGGCGGCGGCATTGCTGTTGGCGTAGTGGATGTAGTCGGTGACCTTGGCCATGGTCTGTGGCTGCAGCAGGAACTCGATGAAGCGGTGGGCGTTGGCCGCGTGCGGTGCGTCCTTGGGGATGTACAGGTTGTCGAACCAGATCAGCGAACCTTCCTGGGGGATGAAGAACGACAGCTTGATGTCCTTCTTCGCTTCCACCGCACGGGCCTGGGCAGTGGCGTAGTCACCGGACCAGGTCAGTGCCAGGCAGACATCGCCGTTGGGCAGGCTGGTCAGGTAGTTGACCGAGTCGAACTTGCGAATGTACGGGCGGATGCCCAGCAGCAGTTGTTCGGCGGCCTTGAGGTCTGCCGGCGAGGCGCTGCGCGGGTCCTTGCCCAGGTACTGCAGGGCCAGCGGAATGACTTCGGTGGGCGCGTCCATCAGGGTGACGCCGCAGTCGGCGAAGCGCGAGACGATCTTGGGGTCGAACAGCATGGCCAGCGAACCGATTGGCGCATCGGGCATGCGTGCAGTGATCTTGTCGACATTGTAGGTTACCCCCGAGCTGCCCCAGGTGTAGGGCGCCGAGTATTTCAGGCCGGGGTCGTAGCCCTGCAGGTTGTTCACCACCTGCTGGTCGAGGTTGTGCCAGCTGGGCAGCTGCTGCTTGTCCAGCGGCTGGAACACCCCGGCGCTGAGCAGCGGCGGCACCAGCGATGCGTTGAGCATGACCAGGTCGTAGCCGGAGCGGCCGGTGAGCAGTTTGGTCTGCACCGTTTCGTAGCCGTCGAAGGTGTCGTAGATGACCTTGATGCCGGTGGCCTTCTCGAAGTCGGCCAGGGTGGTTTCGCCGATGTAGTCGGTCCAGTTGTACAACCGCAACGTGTTACTGCTGTCCACCTCTGCCGCCTGGGCCAGGCTGGCGCCAGACGCCAGCAGCAGACCACCAATCACCTTCAGTACCTTGCGCATGGCAACTCCATCGTGTGAATGCTCCGGAACGAGCCGATGGGGTCACTATCGGGGGATTTGCCGAGGGGGGACATACCCCGAATGTGTGGGTGGTCGTTTTCAGACCCGATGTGCACGCTTTCAAGGCCGACGCGGTCCCTGTGTAGGAGCGGCTTTAGCCGCGAACACCGGCACAGCCGGTGCCATCCACCGCGCTGGATTCTTCGCGGGTAAACCCGCCCCTACAGGGACCGCGTGCAGCCCGAGGCTGGCGGTGAGCCTGCAGGACCGCGCTCGGCTCAGGGGAGTGGGTAAAGCGCCTCATCGAACTGCGCCAGGCGCGGGAACACCAGGGGCTGGTCATCGGAGAGCTGCTCCAGGCGCTGCCGGTACTGATTCAGGAAGTCCTGCCGCGCCTCATCGCTGATATACGGCACATGCCAGGCCACAAACGGCGCCAGGACGTCAAAGCCGACATAGGCCAGCGTGCCACGCAAGATCGGCCGCAACATGTCCTCCAGCGGCCCGTGAATGGCCCCATCGCCAAACATGTGCTCGCGCCCGCCCAACGTCACGGTCACCAGCGCCTTCTTGCCAGCCAAGCCACCCTGGTCGTAGAAACGCTTGCCGCCGTAGCACACCCCCGATACCAGCACCCGGTCGATCCAGCCCTTGAGCATCGCCGGTGCCGAAAACCAGAAGATCGGGAAGTTCAGCACCAGCAGGTCGGCCCACAGCAGCTTGTCGAGCTCCTGCTGGATATCCGCGGCAATAGCGCCGCGCTTGACCCCTTGGCGCTGCTCCAGCGCATAGACCAGGTACTCCGGGTTCTCGCGCTGGGTAAAGTCATCAGCACTGGCTACGGGGTTCCAGCCCATGGCGTACAGGTCGCTGACCTGCACCTGGTGGCCCTGGGCATGGAAGGTTTCCACAGCCTGGTCACGCAGGGCAGCGGTGAACGATTGCGGCTCGGGGTGAGCATGGACGATCAGTACATTCACAAAGTTTCTCCTCACACAAAACTGGTTGTCTTGCCGCTGTGGCTCAGCACTGCACCGCTTTGACTTCGACAAACTCCGCCAGGCCTTCTTCGCCCCACTCGCGGCCATTGCCCGACTGCTTGTAGCCACCAAACGGCGCCTGGTAGTTGAACCCACCACCGTTGATGAAGCACTGCCCGGCGCGGATCTGCCGCGCCAGGGCCAGGCCCTGCTCACGGCTACCGGCCCACACCGCACTGGACAGGCCGAACGGCGAGTCATTGGCCATCGCCAGCGCCTGAGACTCGTCGGCATAGGGAATCAGGCACAACACCGGGCCAAAGATTTCCTCCTGGGCAATGCGCATGCGGTTGTCGACGTCGGCGAACAACGTTGGTGCCACGTAGAACCCGCGCTCGCAGCCACCGCTACCACCACCGCACAACAAGCGCGCGCCCTCCTCCTGGCCCAGGCGAATGTAGTCGAGCACCGTGCGCCGTTGGCCGGCTGAACACATCGGCCCGAGGAAACTGGCCGGGTCGCGCGGGTCGCCCATGACCAGCGCGCGGGTTTCGGCCTCGGCAATTTCCAGTGCCTCGGCGTACCGGCTGGCCGGCAGCAACATGCGGGTCAAGGCCGTGCAGGTCTGCCCCGAGTTGATCATCACATCCTGCACACCATGGCGCACCGCCGCGTGCAAATCAGCATCGGCGGTGATCAGCAACGGTGATTTGCCACCCAGCTCCAGGCATACGCGCTTCACCGTTGGCGCCGCCGCCTGCGCCACCCTTACCCCAGCGCCGGTGGAGCCAGTGAACGACACCATGTCCACCTGCGGGTGCCGGGCCAGCGCCTCACCCACCTTGGCCCCCGGGCCGCTGACCAGGTTGAACACCCCGGCCGGCAGACCGATGGCGTCGATCATCTCGGCCAGCAGAAACGCGTGCAGCGGTGTTTCCTGGCTGGGCTTGACCACCACTGTGCAACCGGCGGCCAAGGCCGGCGCCAGCTTGCCGATCATCTGGTGCAGCGGGTAGTTCCAAGGGTTGATGAACGCGCACACGCCAACGGCCTCGCGGTACACCAGCGAGTTGCCGACTTCGCGCACTTCATCCATCCGCCCGGCCAGTTCGGCGTACTGCTCCAGCCCGGCAATCGGGCCCTCGACCTGCACCGCCGGGCACCACTGCACCGGCATGCCCAGCTCGTCGGTGATGACCGAGGCCATTTCCGCCGCACGGCTTTTCAGCTGTGCGGCCAGCGCCGTTATGTACCCGGCACGCACGCTGGACGGCGTGCGCGACCAGCCATCAAAGGCCCGCCGCGCCGCCATCACCGCCCGTTCGACATCAGCCTCGGCCCCCAACGGCACGCGGCCGATGGCCTGTTCGCTGGCCGGGTCGATCACCTCGGCCATGCCCTGCCCGCTCGGCACCTGCCAGGCACCGTCGATATACAGCCGCGCATGCTCACGCATCGGCCTGCTCCCGCATCAGTTCGGCGGCGCAGCGGGCGATGCGCTGGCAGGCGTCGGCCAAGGCCTCGGTGCCCAGCACCAGGCCCAGGCGGATATGCCCGGCGGCGCTGGGGCCGAAGGCCTCGCCGGCCAGCACCGACACGCCCTGGCTGTCCAGCAGGCGGTCGGAGAAGGCCTGGGCGCTGAGGCCGGTTTCACGAATATCGACCATCACGAACATGCCGCCATCGGGTTTCAGCACCTTGATGCCCGGGCAGCCAGACAACTGCTCGCACACCCGATCGCGGCGCTGGCGATACGCTTCGCGCATGGCCTCCAGCTCGGGCAATTGCTGCTCCAGCGCCACCACGGCGGCGTCCTGGATAAAGTCCGGCGAACCGTACAGCATGCACAAGGCGAGGTTTTCCAGGTGCGTGGCCAGCTCGGCCGAACCGATCACCCAGCCCACCCGCCAACCGGTCATGGCATGCGACTTCGACAAGCTGTTGAGGGTGGCGGTGCGCTCGGCCATGCCCGGCAGGCTGGCGGGGCTGACATGCTCGCCTTCATACAGCAGCTCGCTGTATACCTCGTCGGAGATCAGCCACAGGTCATGGGCGATGCACAGCTCGGCCAGCGCCTCCCAGGTAGCACGCGGCAGGCTCGCCCCCGAGGGGTTGTGCGGGCTGTTCAGGGCCAGGGCACGGGTGCGTGGGGTGATGCGTTCGGCCACATCACGCGGGCACACGCGAAAGCCGTTCTCCGGATTGACCGGCACCGGCACCACCTTGGCGCCACAGGCGCCGAACACCGCCTCGTAGGTCACGTACATCGGCTCGGCGACGATCACCTCGTCGCCTGGGTCGAGCACGCACTGGGCAACGCAGAACAGCGCGCACTGCGCCCCTGCCAGCACTGTCACCTGGTCGGCGTTCACCGCCTGGCCGCTGCGCTGCCGGTGGCGGTTGGCAATGGCCTGGCGCAGCGCCAGCTTGCCGCGCACATCGGCGTAATGGGTGTGGCCGGCACGCAGGCTGCCGATGGCCGCCTCGACGATCGGCGCGGGGGTGTCGAAGTCCGGGTCACCTACCGACAGCAGCAGGATGTCCTTGCCCTCGGCCTGCAGTGCCAGGGCCCGGTAGTGAATGTCCCAGGCCGCAGCCCCGTCGCCGGCGATGCGTTGAGTGAGCGTGGCGTAGCGCATGGCAATCTCCCTTCAATGACGGTTTCAGTCGACGAGAATCTTCGGGTTGGCACTGCCCCACACGGTGTACAAATCGGCGAGCAGCGCGTCGTTGATTTCTTCCATCTCGGCCTGGGTGATTTCAGCCCCGGCCTGCTTGCCGAACAGCACCACTTCGTTGCCACCCTTCACGTCCGGGAAATCGGTGACATCGACCATCAGCGTGTTCATCGAGACCTTGCCTACCACCGGCACGCGATGGCCGTTGATCAGCACATGGCCCTTGTTGGTGAAGACCCGGCGGTAGCCGTCGGAGTAGCCGACGGTGATGTTGGCCAGGCGCGAATCACGGGCCAGGGTGAAGGTGCGGTCGTAGCCGACGGTGTTGCCCGCCGGGTAGCTGTGCACCGCCGCCACGTGCGACTTGAACTGCATGGCACGTTTGTATTCGGTGCGCTCCGGCACGGTGTCACCGAACAGCGCACCACCGGTACGCACCATGTCCAGGCGCGCTTCCGGCACCTCCAGCGTAGCGAACGAGTTGGCCGCGTGCAGGGTAAGCTTGCTGCGGTCCAGCCTGGCGTGCTTGATCAGCCAGTCAGTCTGTTCGTTGAACGCCGCCAGGCCCTTGCGCACATCGTCCTTGTCTTCCACGGCGAAGTGGGTCATCAGCGCGACCAGCTTGAGGTGCTTCTGGTCGGTGATCTGCAGCGCTTCGCCACGGCCGGACCAGCTGGTCATCTCCACCCCGTTGCGGCTCATGCCGCTGGAATTGAGTGCCATGTGAATGCGCAGGGTCTTGCCGTGGCGCGCGGCGATGGCGTCGACCTGGCGGGCGAACTCGGCGCTGCCGACCAGCTCTTCCATGTCGTATTGCAGGGCGTCTTCCAGTTCGCTGAGGCTGGCCAGGCGTACCCGCACCAGTTGCCCGGTAAAGCCACTGGCGCGAACCACGCGGGCCTCTTCGTTGCTGGCCACCGCCACGCAGGGCACGCCCTGGGCAATGATCGATGGCATCACCAGGCCAATGCCGTGGCCGTAGGCGTCGGCCTTGAGCACGGCGCACAGTTTGGACTTGCCACCCAGCTCTGCCTGCAGGGTGCGGATGTTGTGTTGCAGGGCGCTGGCGCTGACTTCGACCCAGGCGTTGCTGTTCTGCACGGTCAGGGCGTTGGTGCCGTTGTCCATCGACAGCGGTGGTGCAGCGTACAGCGGGGCCTGGCCAGTGATCAGCAGGGCCAGCGATGCGGCCAGAAGGGTACGGCGAAATGGCATGGTGGTTTCTCTTGTTATTGTCGTTATGCGCGGCTTAGCAGACGCAGGTGTGTTTGAGTTCGATGAAGGTCACGCCGGGTGTGGCGAAACCGCTGGCCAGGTCGGCCTGCAGCGCGTCCAGGTCACGCGGCTGGCGCACCGCGCAACCGAAAGCGCGGGCCAGGCCGATGAAATCCGGGTTGCGTGGCAGCACGCCGACCGGCTCGATGTCCAGGCCGAGCATGTCGTCGCGGATCTGGCCAAGGGCGTCGTTGTTCCACAGCAGCACCACCAAGGGGCGGTCCAGTTCCTCGACGGCAGTGGCCAGTTCCTGGGCGGTGTAGAGGAAGCCGCCATCACCGACCAGCACCAGGCCTGGGCGATGGTTGGTGGCGAGCATGCCGCCGATGCCGGCCGGCAGGCCGTAGCCGAGGGTGCCGTAGCCAGTGGGATGCAGCCAGCTGCGCGGCGCCCGGCTGGCGAAGGCGTAGTTGCCGGTGTAGGCCAGCTGGGTCATGTCGCTGCTGATGAAGGCGTCGTCGGGCAGCACGGCAGCAATTCGGTCCAGAATCGCCTGATGCGTGGCTTGCAACGGTGCATGGCCATTGCGAATGGCCTGGCGCAGGTTGGCCACCGCTTCGCTGGCCTGGGCCGGGTCACGGGTCAGTTCTGGCAGGTGTTCGAGCAAGCCGGCCAGGGTTTGCCGGGCATCGCCGTGCAGGGCAATGGCACAGGGGTAGAAGTCGTTGAACTTGCGCGGGTCGATGTCCACGCGCAGCAGCTCGCCATTGAGCGGCAGGCGCTCGCGCCAGTAATCGGTGTCGGCCATTTCGGTGCCTACCGCCAGCACTACGTCGGCTTGGCTGATCAGTTGCCAGCCCGGCTCAACGCACAGACTGGAACCGGCATTGAGTGGCGCGTCCGCTGGCAGCAGGCCCTTGCCGGCCACGCTGGTGAACAGCGGCGCCGCCAGCCGGGTGCTCAGTTGCTGCAATTGTTCGGCCGCGTGCAGTGCACCACCACCGGCAATAATCATGGGCCGCTTGGCGGCAGCCAGTTTCAGAGCAGCCTGATCGAGGATTTCCCGGCATGGCTGGCCACGCCCAGGGCGGCGCACCACTTCATGGCTCCAGTCGCGGCTGACCGGCGCGGCCAGCACGTCCAGCGGTACCGAGATATGCACCGGGCGTGGCCGCTCGCTGTCGAACACCGCCCAGGCCCTGGCGATCAACTCAGGCAAGTCCTCGCCACGCAGGGCCACGGCGGAGAATGCGGTGATCGGCGCGGTCATGGCGCGCTGGTCCTGGGTTTCGTGCAGGCAGCCCCAACCCTTGCCCAGGCTGGCGGTGTGGTTGACGCTGGAGATCACCAGCATCGGCACCGAGTCGGCATAGGCCTGGCCGATAGCGGTGGCGGCGTTGGTCACGCCCGGGCCAGTGATGACGAAGCACACACCCGGTTTGCCACTGACCCGGGCGTAGCCGTCGGCCATGAAGCCGGCGCCTTGCTCGTGACGGGTGAGCACATGGCGGATGCCGCTACCCGGCAGGCCGCGGTACAGCTCCAAGGTGTGTACCCCGGGGATGCCGAATACCGTTTCCACGCCGTAGTTGGCCAACAGGCGCACCAGCGCCTGGCCGGCGGTCAGGGTAAGGTCATTCATGTCGTACTCCTTGCGCCTGGCCGAGACGGATCAGCGCGTCGACCGCAGTGGTGCCGTGGGCACCAACCATCAATGGGTTCACATCCAGCTCCAGCAATTGCCCGGCGTTTTCGCAGGCGTAGTCGGCTACCGAGCGGATGGCCGTAACCAACGCGTCAAGGTCGGCGACCGGGCGACCACGGAAGCCCTGCAGCAGGCTGGCGCTGCGCAGGCTGAGCAGCGCGGCACGAATGGCACTCTCTGTGGTGGGTAGCAACAGGCTGACGCTGTCCTTGAGCAGCTCGACCAGCACACCACCGGTACCGATCACCAGGGCCAGGGCGAAATCGTGCTCGCGCTTGATGCCGACGATAAGTTCGGCCAGCGGCGGCTCGGCCATCGGCTCCAGCAGCACCTGGTCGAACGGCACCTGCGGGGCATAGGCGGCGATGCGCTGGCGAATCTGTACCAGCGCGGCTTCGAGGGCGGCGGCATCGCGCAGGTTCAGCGCCACCGCACCGGCTTCAGTCTTGTGCGGCAGCTGCGCGCTAACCGCCTTGAGTACCAGCGGGTAGCCGACGCGTGCGGCGTCTGCCACGGCGCGCTCGGGTGTGCTCAGCAGCCCGGCCGGAACCGGCAGGCCAAAGGCGCGCAAGGCTTGCTTGGACTGCCATTCGTCCAGCAGCCGGTCTTCGCCCGTGAGGGCCTGTGGGCACAGCGGTACCCGTGCGGCCTCGCCCTGCTCCAGAAGCCGCTGGCGGTTGCGCTGGTAGGCAACGATGCGGCCCCAGGCCGCGAGGCCATCCTCGACGCCCTGCAGGGCAGCGATGCCACGCGCATGCAGGCGTTCGCGCGCGCAGGCGGGCAACAGCTCCGGGAATGCCGAGGTGACAAAGCCGATCTTGCCGTGGCGCTCCAGTGCATCGCAGAACAGCGCCAGCAGCAGGTCGCATTCCTTGCGTTCACCGGTGAACGCCGCCGGGTAGTCCAGCACCAGCATGGCCGCGTCGGCGGCGCCGTTCAGGGTACTGTCGAGCATGCGTTGCAGGGCTGCTTCATCACCCCAGATAGCGGTGGTGAAATCCAGCGGGTTGACCAGGTTGGCGTAGGCCGGCAGCACTTCGGCCAGTGCCGCCACCTGCCCTTGCGCAAGCTTCGGCAGGTGCAGCTGGTTACGCTCGGCATAGTCGGCGATCAGGCCGGCATCGCCGCCTGAGCAGGCCAACGCGATCAGCTCGCCGTCTGCCGGCAATCGCCCGCAAGCGGCTGCTTTAAGGGTTTCGACAAAGCTCACCGGGCCGCTGACGCGGATTACACCCAGGCGCTGGAACAGGCTGTCGTACAGGGCATCGGAACCCGACAACGAGCTGGTGTGGCTGAGCGCCAGCTCGGCACCGATCTGTGATACGCCAGTCTTCAGCGCAATGATCGGCGTGCCCTGCTGCAGTGCCTTGTAGGCGGCGCGGGCAAAGCCCGGCACATTCTTCAGGCCTTCCAGGTGCAGGCCGATGGCGGTCACCCGTGGGTCGTCGAGCAGCACGTCCATCAATTCGGCCACGCCCAATTGCGCCTGGTTGCCGACCGAGGCCATGTAGGCCACGGGCAGCGAGCGGTCGCTCATGGACAGGTTGTAGGCGAAGTTGCCGCTCTGGGTGAGGATAGCCACGCCCTTCTCCACCGGCTTGCCGCCATGGGCCACCGGCCACAGGGCAGCGCCGTGCAGGTAGTCGAGCAGGCCGTAGCAGTTGGGGCCGAGCAAGGCCATGTTGCCGGCGGCCGCAAGCAGGCGCTGCTGCAGCTGGCGGCCTTCCTCGCCGCTTTCGGCAAAGCCCGAGGCATAGCAAATGGCGCCACCGGCGCCGCGCGCGGCCAGCTCGGCAACGCACTGCAAGGTCAGCTCGCGGTTGGTGGCGATGAACACCGCGTCCGGGGCGTAAGGCAAGTCGGCCACCCGCGCAACGCAGGGGATGCCTTCGAGGCTTTCATGCTGCGGGTTGACCAGCCATAACTCGCCGCCAAAGCCACCTTCGGCGCAGCGCTTGAGCGCGCGCGCCATGCTGCGCCCGCCGACGAAGGCCAGGTGCCGGGGCGCCAGCAGGCGCTTGAGGTTGTCACGAATCGATTGCGACATGGGTGTTCTCCTGGCAATCAGCGCAGCAACGGGCGCAGCAGTTCGCGGGCGATGATGTGCCGCTGGATTTCCGAGGTGCCTTCCCAGATGCGCTCGATGCGCGCGTTGCGCCAGATGCGCTCGACCGGCCCTTCGTCCATCAGGCCCATGCCACCAAAGATCTGCACGGCTTCGTCGGCAACCTTGCCCAGCGTTTCGCTGGCGAACAGCTTGGCCATACCGGCTTCACCATCGGTCATGCTGCCCTGGTCCATCTTCCAGGCGGTGTGCAGGGTGAGCATTTCGGCGGCGCGAATTTGCGTGGCCATGTCGGCCAGCTTGAACGACACGCCCTGGTAGCTACCGATGGCCTGGCCGAACTGCTTGCGGTCGGCAGCCCATTGCAGCGACAGGTCGAGGGCCCGCTGGGCCTGGCCCACGCAGTTGGCGGCGACCATCACCCGGCCGGCGGTGAGCCAGGCGTTGGCCACCTCCCAGCCCTTGCCGACCTCGCCCAGCACCTTGCTGGCCGGTACCCGGCAGTCATCGAAGAACAGTTCGTAGGTGTGGTAGCCACGGTTGCTCACGCACTTGGGGCCACGGCGGATGGTCATGCCCGGCGTGCCACGGTCCACCAGGAAGGCGGTGACCGCATTGCGCTTGCGCCCGTTGTGCTCGTAGGTGTCGGTGACGGCGAAGACGATGGCGAAATCGGCGTGGCCGGCATGGCTGATGAAGTGCTTGCTGCCGTTGATGACAAAATCATCGCCCTGGCGCACGGCGCGGGTCTTGATGGCGTTGGCATCAGAGCCGGCCCCCGGTTCAGTGAGGGCGAAGCAGTCGACTTTCTCGCCTTGCACGCACGGCAGCAGGTAGTCGTTGACCTGCTCATCCTTGCAGGCCATGAGGATTTTCGACGGCCGCGCAACGAACACGTGCAAGGCCCAGGACACCTTGGACAGTTCGCGTTCGATCAGCGCCTGGGACAGGTAGTCCAGGCCGCCACCGCCGACTTCCTCGGGCATGTTGAAAGCATAGAACCCGGCGGCGATGGCTTTGCCGCGAATGTGCGCGGCGAGCTCCGGCGAAACGGCGTCGGCACGGTCCACCGCTTCCTCATGGGGCAGCAGCTCCTTGGCAACAAAGCTGCGTACCGCTTCCACCAACATTTCTTGTTCTTGGGTCAGTTGGAAATTCATCTGCGAAGGTCCTGGTGAGGGTCGGGTATCGGTTACTGGCCGGTGAAACGCGGTGCGCGGCGCTCTACCGAGGCTTGCAGCGCCTCGACGCCATCCTGGCTACGGCCGCACAGCAGGCCGGCCTGGCGTTCGGCTTCGAGTTGTTCGGCCAGGGTGCGCTGGGCGCCGTCGCGGATCAGCCGCTTGGTCTGCGCGTAGGCGAACGTCGGGCCGTTGGCCAGGCGCCCGGCCAGTTCGGCGGCCACCGCAGGCAGTTGCTCGTCGGCGCAGACTTCGCTGACAAGCCCGGCGGCCAATGCGCGTTCGGCGCCCCACAACTCATCAAGGAACAGCAGGCGCTTGGCCTGCTCGCTGCCGATCAGCCGTGGCAAGTGCCAGCTGGCACCGGCATCGGGGCTGTAGCCCATGCTGGTGTAACCGGCCTTGAAGCGCGCCGAGGCGGCGGCGATGCGCAAGTCGCAGCACAGGCTGAGGTCCATGCCACCGCCCACGGCGGTGCCGTTGATGGCGGCGATGGTGGGTTTGTCGAGGCTGTGCAGGCGCAACATCAGGGCATGGGCGGTTTCGGTCCAGCCGTAGCTTTCCAGGGTGCCCTGGGCTTCGGCCGCGGCCCATTCGGCCAGGTCGGCACCGGCGCAGAAACTGCGGCCGCTGCCGGTCAGCACCACCGCGCGCACAGCCGGGTTGGTGTTGCAGGTTTCGAGCAAGGCGTGCAGCTGCTTGAGGGTGGGGATATCCAGCGCGTTGCGCTGCTCGGGGCGATTGAGTGTGATCCAGGCAACGCCGGCTTCGACCTTGCTCAACAGTGACGACGACGGGGTGGTCATGGGGGGCCTCGGGGTTGTTGTGATGGTTATGGGGAGGGCTTGATGAGGGAGATACTAAACGAGTGTTCAACAAGGCGGGATGGGCTGTTACAACTTCGCACAACTCGGTCTTTGCTGTTACAGCGATGGTTTTCGTCGTGGCATTTTCGTTGCTTGTGAGATCGAGCGCCGCCCGCGCGGCGCTTCGCAGCACAAGGCTGCTCCTACATCTGTTTCTGGCCAGTTATTCCTGAGGCAAAGGCGCGCGGCCCCTTGGCGTCCACCTCGATATCGTGTTGGACCAACAAGGCGGTCGCGCGCGCTGGCACAGGCGTGACTGGCCCGAAACAAATGTAGGAGCAGCCTTGTGCTGCGAAGCGCCGCGCGGGCGGCGCTCGATTTCACAGGCGATAAACATGCAGCGACGAACACCTACCGGCATCAAAACCCAGGCGCACTCGGCGCAAAGGCCCCCTGCCTCCGACGGTTGACGAAGAAGTACGCCGCATAGCACAGCGCTATAAAGCCAAAGCCCCAGTACAGCGACGGCCGCTGCGTCTCATCCAGCGCCAGAAACACAAACAGCGAACTGCACAAGGTGATGCACAGCAGCGGCACCAGCGGGTACAGCGGCGCCCGGTACTTCAGGTCCTGCAGCTGCCCGCCATCACGCAGATAGGCCTTGCGGAAGCGGTACTGCGCCAGGGCGATGACGATCCAGGTCACGGTGCCAGACATGCCGCTCACCGCCATCAACACCATGAACAGGGTGTCGGCGGCCACGAAACTGGTCATCAGCGAGATCAGCGCAAAGCACAGGGTGATGCTCAGCGCCCGCAACGGCACGCCACGCTTGCTCAGCGGCGACAGGCTCTTGGGTGCCATGCCGCTCTTGGACATCGCCCAGAGAATGCGTGTGGACGCATACAGCCCGGAGTTGCCGACCGAGAGGATGGCGGTGAGGATGACGAAGTTCATCAGGTCGGCGGCGTAAGGGATGCCAACCATGTCGAACACCTGCACGAACGGGCTTTCCATCAGTCCGGCCTGCTCGTACGGCACGATGGCCGACAGCACGGCAATTGCCAGCACGTAGAAGATCAGCACGCGGAACACCACGTTGCGCACCGCCCGCGGAATGCTCTTTTCCGGGTGCTCGGTCTCGCCAGCGGCCACGCCCATGATTTCGCAGCCCTGGAAGGCATAGACCACGGTCATCATTACCGCGAACACCGCCGACAGGCCGTGGGGGAACAGCGACTCGCCCATCAGGTTGTTGAGCATCGGTGCCGGTGCGCCACTGCTCAGCGGGATGGCGCCGAAGATCACCAACAGGCCAATGACGATGAAACCAAGGATGGTCGCCACCTTGATGCCCGAGAACCAGTATTCGGCCTCGCCAAAGGCGCGGGTGGCCAGGGCATTGAGGCCGAACAGCACCACCACGAACAGCGCCGACCAGTACCAGATCGGCACCTCCGGGAACCAGCGGGTCATCAACATGCCGGCGGCGGTGAACTCCAGGCCCACGGTAGTAGCCCAGCTCATCCAGTACACCCAGCCGATCATGAAGCCGGTGGCCGGGCCGATGAACTTGGTGGCGTGAGCCTGGAACGAGCCGGACACCGGCATCTGCACCGACAGCTCGCCCAGGCAGACCATCACCAGGTACATCAGCAAGCCGGCCACCAGGTAGGCGAGGATCGCACCCACCGGGCCACCCTGGTTGATAGTCACGCCCGAGCCCATGAACAACCCGGTGCCGATTACCCCACCCAACGACAGCATGAAGATGTGCCGGCTTTTCAGGGCGCGGGTAAGCTGGATTTTCTCGTGGCTGTCAGTCATGGCGCACCTCGCCATTGCGGCCGGTGCAGGGCCACGCGGCGGCGCCACGCGGTGTGATGTAGAAGAGGGGCTGAGTGCTACGGCATGTCATTATTGTTGTCTCCAATAAGCCTCATGGACCGCGTGCAAGGCGGTTGCCATGGATTATTGGAAACGAATGTAAGGTGCCGTTGTACGAACGGATCGAAGATGTAAAAAGTCGTAAGTTTTTTGTACGTCAGCTCTGGATCAGCTGTTCCAGGGTAGTGCGGGCCTGGCCAAGCTGAGCGGTCAGCGGCTCGCCGAGGGCTTGCAACGCCTGTGCGTCATGCTGGCGGGCCGCTTCTTCCAGGCGACGTAACAATGCAGCCAGCCCGGCGAAACCCAGCGAATCGCAACTGCCGGCCAGGCGATGGGCCAGGTGCAGTACTTCGGTAAAGTCCTGGGCCGGCAGCGCCTCGGCCAGCGCCGCGGCGTGCTGCTCCAGCGATTGGCGCAACACTTTCAGCAAGCCTTGCAGCTTCTGCTCGCCCAGCAGCGAGCGGTGGGTATCCAGCAGTGACCAGTCCATGTTTGCGTCAGCCCCCGCCACTTCGCAAGGGGCCGACTCGGCCAACGCCTTGCGCAGGTTATCCAGGCGCAAGGGCTTGGCCAGCACCCCTTGCATGCCAGCCTCCAGATAACCCGGCACTTGCCCCGGTTGCACGCCGGCTGTCAGCGCCAGCATCCGGCTATGGCGGTTGGGCCCGGGCGTGGCACGCAGCTGCCGACACAATTCCACCCCACTCATGCCCGGCAGGTGCACGTCGAGCAGGATCAGGTTGAAACGCCGCTGTGCGCAGGCCTGCAAGGCCTGCCCCGCGTCTTCGGCAAAACTCACCCGGTGGCCTTCGCGCAGCAGTAACCCACCCGCCACTTCGCGGTTCAGCGCCACGTCCTCGACCACCAGGATGTCCAGGCTGGGCAGGGGCGACAGGGCCGGCGCACTAACCGGCACGGGCTGCCCACAAGCCACATCGAGCTCGAACCAGAAGCAACTGCCCTGCCCTTGCACACTGTCCAGGCCGATGCTACCGCCCAGCTTTTCCACCAAGTGCTTGCAGATCGCCAGGCCCAGGCCAGTGCCGCCATAGCGTCGTGCCACCGCCTCGCTGGCCTGGACGAAACGGTCGAAGATCCTCGCCTGCACGGCGGGCTCGATGCCAATGCCATTGTCACTGACCGAAAGCCGCAGGCGCTGCGAGTTCTCGCTACTGGTCAGCACCTGCACCTTGAGTTGTACCTGGCCGTGCTCGGTGAACTTGATGGCATTGGCCAGCAGGTTGCTCAGCACCTGACGCAGGTACTGCTCGGCACCGTGCTGGTAGCCGGCCAACTGCTCATCGAGCACCAATTGCAAGGTGTCGCCGTTGTCCATGGCCATGGGTTCAAGCAACGCCAGCACTTCCTGGCACAACTGCCGCAGAGAAAAGCCGACCAGCTCGGCGCGGCTCTCGCCCTCTTCAAGCCGGGCGAAATACAGCACTTCGTTGAGAATCGCCAGCAGCCCTTCGCCAGCCTTGTACAAGGCCTCGACCCGCTGGCGGTCAGCCGCCTCCAGCCGAGCGCCACGCAGCAGTTCGGCCATGCCGAGGATGCCGTTGAGCGGTGTGCGCAGTTCATGGCTCATGGTTGCCAGGAAGCGTGACTTGGCCAGGTTGGCGGCTTCGGCCTCGTCCTTGGCCCGGGCCAGGCTGGCCGTGCGCCGCTCGACCATGGCCTGCAGTTCGTCGCGCTTGTCCTGCAGGACCAGGCGGTCGCGTTCGCGGCGTTCAATGTCGCTGAGGATGGCACGGCGCATGTCGTCCAGGGCATTCGCCACCGTGTCGATTTCATCAGGGCGCGCCGCACGGCGGCGACCCAGGTGCAGTGGTTCCTGCCAATGGCCGGCGCCAATACGGCGGGCGAACTCGGCCATCACTTGCAGGTGGCGGGTGACCAAGCGATAGAACAGTCCCGACAGCGCTACCGCCAGGCCACACAGGAACACGCCCATCCACAGCAGGCTGGCCAGGCCGGTGGCGTACAGCCGCCGGTGCACCGCCCCCAGGTCGATGCTCACTTCCAGTTCGCCCAAGTGCCTGGCCGGCCCCGAGGGTGGTTGGTAGTCGAGGGGGAAACGCTCGATGCGCAGCGGCCCTTTGGGTTCGGCCTCACCGCGCATCAGCTGGAAATCGTCGCTCACCAAACGCACCCGGGCCACGTCGGAAAAGTCCACCAGACCGCGCAGCTGCACATCCAGCTGCGCCTCGTCCAGGTCCCACAGGCTGCGCTCCAGGCTGGCCAGGTAACCGGCACGGATCAATGCCATGCGCGCCTCGATGTCACGCATCTCGCGGCGGTATTCAAAGTACAGCTGCACCGAGCTGGCCAGCACGGTGAAGCACAGGCTGAACAGCAGGATGAACCGCAGCAGGCGGCGTAGCAGGCCATCGGTGTGCAGGCGGATCATCGGGCATCCGCCGGCAGGTTGACCATGTCGCGGTAGGTGACTTCGCTCTGTTCCAGCCAGCGCTCGATCTCGCCCGCCTGGTTCATGCGCCGCAGTTGCTCGTCGATCTCGTCCATGCGCTGGCTCAGGGGTGATTGCCGCGAAACCGCAACGCGCAGGTAGTCCACGCTCAGTGCCGTGGGGAATACGCGGATGTCCTGCGCCCCGGGCAGGTGCTCGATGAACAGCTGGCCGGTGCGCCGCTCCTGGATCACGTAGTCGATGCGCCCGCGGATCAGCTTGCCAAAGTTCTGCTGGCTGGAAGACACCCGCTCGATGTTCTGGTGGCGGGCAAGAAAGCGGTCGAACTCGGCACCGTAGCTTTCACCGTACAGCAGGCCGCCGCGATAACTGGCCAGGTCTTCCAGCTGCTGGAATTGCACGGGCCGCAAGCGGTTGTAGAACACTGCCACTTCCTCGCGCAGCACCGGCACCGTGGAAAAGCGCATGCGCTGGTCGCGCTGGTCACTGTTGTAGGCCAGCACCACGTCTACTCGCCCGGCGGCGGCGTCCATCAGGCAGCGCTTCCAGTTACCCAGCACTATGGTTTGCACCGGGTAGCCCATGCGGGCGAACAGCTCGCGCACTACGGTCGGGGCCACACCACGCACCTGGTGGCCGTCGCTCCAGGAAATCGGCGGGTACACCGGGTAGTCGCAGTAGCGCACCGGCTCTGTGGCACTGGCCTGCGCAGCGAGCAACGACAGGGCCAGTACCCAGGAGCCAGGGCTCATGCTGCCACGCTGGCAGTAAACAGGTAACCGGTGCCGTGAATGGTGATGATCAGTTGTGGCTCGGCAGGGTCGTCATGCAGTTTGCGCCGCAGGCGGCCGACCAACACGTCGATGGAGCGATCGTTGGGCACCCATTCGCGATTGCGGATCTGGTCCATCAACTGGTCGCGGCTGAGGGTGTGGCCACTGTTGCGCAAGAACACGCTGAGCAACTGGAACTCGCCATGGGTCAGCAGCGTTTGCCCGCCTCGGGCGTCGATCAGGCGCCGGCGGTCGGTGTCCAGCGCCCAGTCGGCAAACTGCTTCAGCGATTGCGCGCAGGCCGGGGCCGGGTGCACTTCGCGGGCATGGCGCACGCGGCGGATCAGGTTTTTGGCGCGCGATACCAGCTCACGGGGGTTAAGCGGTTTGATCACGTAGTCGTCGGCACCGCATTCCAGGCCAACGATGCGGTCGATGTCGTCGTTGCGCCCGGTGATGAGGATGATGCCGACCTCTGAACGCACCCGCAGCTCGCGGGTCAGGGTGAGGCCATCCTTGCCCGGCAGGCGGATGTCCAGCAACACCAGGTCGACATCCTGGCTGCCGAGCAGGGCTTCGGCCCTTTCTGCGGTGTCGGCACAGTGCACGTCATAGCCTTCCTGGGACAGATAGGCCTGCAGCAAGTCACGAATAAGCGGATCGTCATCGACGATCAATACCCGAGGCGTCATTGCGTGTCGTCTCTTTTTTTATTGGTGTTGTTCTACACACTCGCGACAGCAGCGTACTCGTTACTGAACGGGCGATCAACAGCCCCCCGGCAGGCTGAAGCGCCACCGACCACCGGCCTGCAGGCCGTCGACCCAGGCCTCGCAGATAATCACGCCCTGCTCGGGGGTGAAGGTGCCGGGGTTGAGCCCCGACTCCAGCCACAGGCCGTCGAGCAAGGCGCTCAGGCTGATAGCCGCCAGGTCGGCATCGAAACCCTGCCAGCCCTCTTCTTCAGCCAGCTTTGCCAGTAGCCGGCTGAGTTCGTTGCGGTATTCGCCGTAGGAGTGGTCATGCACCTGGTTGATCGCGTCGGCGGTTTTCACCGCGCCCCAGAACGCCAGCCAGGCATCGAGCAATTGCGGGTCGAGCAACTCGCTGCAGAATGAGGCGCGAAAGAACGCCGACAGCCGTTCGCGGGCATTGGGCGCGGCCTGGGCCATGGCCTCGCGCAGCAAGCCCATCACCCGGCCGGTGACGGCCATGTAGGCTTCGGCCACCAGTTCGTCCTTACCTGCGTAGTGATGGCTGATCAGCCCGACCGAAACCCCGGCCTCGGCCGAGATCTTGCGAATTGAAGCCCCCTGGAAACCATGGCGCTTGAGGCACACCAGGGTCGCCTCGACCAGGTTGGCTTTGCGCAATTCCGGCAGCATGCGGTGGTAGCGGGCTTCCTGATTCATCGGCGGGTCTCTGGTAATAGGCTGGGCTGAACGACTGTACAACAAGCCGGACCGCGTGATAAACCCTATGCGCCAATGCCCGCCTGGGCCCGACCACAACAACAAAAGCGGCTGCCATGAACGACCTGATCACACGCGACCTGGACCAGGGCTTGCTGACCCTGGCCTTCAACCGCCCCGACAAGCTCAATGCCCTGAATACCGCCATGTACCAACAGCTGGGTGACCTGCTGCTGGCGGCGGGTGAAGACCCTGATGTCGACGCCATCATCATCACCGGTGGGCCGCACTGCTTTACCGCGGGCAATGACCTGCGCGATTTCCTCGACAACCCGCCCAGCGACCTCGACAGCCCGGTGTTCCGCCTGATGCGGGTGGTCATGGGCCTGGACAAGCCACTGATCGCTGCGGTCAGTGGTGCTGCGATCGGCATTGGTGCCACCTTGCTCTTGCATTGTGACCAGGTGCTGGTAAGCCGCTCAAGCAAACTGCGCATGCCCTTTGCGCCATTGGGCGTATGCCCGGAGTTTGGCTCCAGCCTGTTGCTGCCGCGCTTGCTCGGCCAAGCCCGTGCCGCCAGCTTGCTGCTGGGCAACGCGTTGCTTGATGGTGAACAGGCGGTGGCCTGGGGGCTGGCCAATGAAGTGCATGAGGATGGCGAACAGTGCCTGGCTGCGGCCCGGCGGCTAGCGCGGCAACTGCAAGGGTATCCGCAGGCGGCGCTGCGGATCAGCAAGCGCTTGCTCAGGGACAGCCAGCGGGCCGAGCTGGAGGCCACGGTGGCGCGGGAAAGCCGGTTGTTCATCGAGTGCTTGCGTACCGAGGAAGCGCGCGCGGTATTGCGCTCATTGATCAAGGATTGACCGGGCTGACGCGGGCTGCTGCTGGATCAATTGACTTGCTCAAAATCTGAAAGCTTGCGCAATCTTAGTGGGAGCGGGCGTGCCCGCTCCCCCAGGGCTGCACATGACTTGATGTCAAAGCGGCCCCCTTGTAGGAGCGGCCTTGTGTCGCGATAGGGGTGCAAAGCGCCCCCAAGATCTTCGCATTGCCGCAACATTGCCGGGGCCGCTTTGCGGCCCTATCGCGACGCAAGGCCGCTCCTACAAGGGACCGCGTCATGGCCGAAATCCAAGGTGCTAGTAGCCGGTCATCTCCAGATACCCACGCCCACCCGCACTCCCGCTCAAGCGCACCGGCCCCTCCCAATAGGGAAACCGCGTCTGCATCCACGCCTGCGACTCCACGGCCTCAACCTGCACATCCACCCCATGCCCAGGCACCTGAACCCGCCACCGCGTCGGCACCTGCTTGCCGTTGTTCTGCCGCGCCCAGGCCAGCGCCTGCAGCTGGATCTGCCCCCCTTGCAACGCCACCACCTCACCCTGCGGCCCAACCCAGGTCCCAGCGCGGTAGGCCTCCCCCTGCGCCTCGCGTACCTGGAACAGCATCAGCTTGGCGCCATTGTCCAAGTGCAGGGAAAACCAGTCCCAGCCCGTCTGCCCGGCCGCCAGCGGCTGGCTGCTCCATTCACGGTCCAGCCAGGCCTGCCCAGTGACCGCGATGCACTGGCCACCACGCTGCACGTCACCCTGCACACGGTAGAACGGCTGGCTGTAATAGTACGAAGCCTGGCCCTTGCCGGACTTCTCGCTGTAGCCCCGATCCCCATGCAGCACCAGCGGCCGATCGCTATACAAGTGCAAGTCGTAGCGGAAACCTTCAGCACCCGCCGCCATTTGCAGGTTGTCGATACCGTCCCTGCCCTGCAGCGACCAGTCATTGATCCACGCCCGAAACGGCTGGGCCTGCACCCCGGCCTGGCCGATACCACCACGCGCCAGGGTTTCAGCAGACTGATGCCCCCCCGGGCCAGTCAACGCCGCGTGCCCCATCCACAGGTTCGGGCTGCTCCAGTCGTCAGTTTCCGGGCCAGGGCGCAAGGCCGAGCGGAACAGCGTCCACTGCGCGCCCCAGTCGCGACCTTGGGCATCCTTGAGGTTGGCGGTGACATACCACCACTCAATACGAAAGCCATCGTGGGGGCCGTGGTCACGCGGGAAAGCAAGGCGAAGGTCGCGGGTCACCTGGCTGAACTCGCCCGCCTGCCGCCCGAGCCCGGCATAGCTCTGCGGTGCCGGCTGATCACAGCCGCACAGCAACCCGCAGAGCAACAGCCAGGCGTTACGCTTCATCGGCAAACGGCCTCAACAGTTCGCGCGGCTGGCGACGTGCCAGTTGCCATAGGGGCCAGGCGCTGGCCAACAGGCTGGTGAGCATACCCAGCACAGCCAGTTGCAGTAACTGCATGGGGAACAGGTGCAGCGGCAAACGCCAGCCGAACGCCTGCACGTTCACCACCGCGACCAGGCACCAGGCCAGCAACAGCCCCAGCGGGATCGCCAGCAATACGGTGAGGCTGCTCAGCATGAGTGTCTGGCCAAGGCTCAACCAGACCAGATGTGCGCGCCGCACGCCCAGCGCCCACAGTGGCGCCAACTGACCCAACCGGGCCTGGCCCAGCGTCAGCAGGTTGATGAACAGCGCCACACCGGCCACGCCAAGAGTGAGGCTATTGAGCGCGGCGGTGGCGGCGAAGGTGCGGTTGAACACGTCAGTCGACCAGCGTTTCAGCCGTGCCTGCTCGACCACGCGGCTGTCGTCCAGGTTGTAGCGCTGTTGCAACTCAGCCTTGAGGGTCGGCCCTTGTTCAACAAGCAAGTCGACGCTCAGGCCCGTCAACGCTGCCTCTGGCCAACGGTCACGCAGCCAGTTGGCATTGACCAGTACATGCCCCTTGGGGTTGCCGTAATCGGCGTAGATGCCTACAACGGCCATGGTTGACGACGCGTTGGCAGGCAACTTCAGGCGATCGCCCAGTTGCAGCTTCAGCCGCCTGGCCAGCTGTTCACTGAGCATCACCGCCTGGCCGCTGGCCAATTGCTCCCAGGCCTGCTGTTGCTGCGCCAATAATGGCCAGCGCGTGCGATAGACAGGGTGGTCGACGATGCCTTGAACCTGCACCGGCCAGCCCTGCAGCTGTGTTTCCACACGCCAGCCAGGCAGCACCACGCGGACTGCCGGTTGCTGCCCGAGCCACTCGGCTATCTGTAAGCCTTGGGCAGCATCGCGTGGGGTGACGTACAGGTCGGCGGACAGGCGCTGGTCAAGCCAGCCGACAAAGGTCTTGCGAAAACCCTCGGTCATGCTGCCCACGCCAACACTGGCGACCAGCGCCAGCAACAGGGCCATCAGCGCCAGGCTCAAGGCCGGCAGCTGCTGGCGGCTGTCAGCAACGAACCATTGTGATAACGGCCGCCGGCAACGACGCGCCAGCCAGGCCAACACCCGGTCGAGCAAAGCCGGCAACAACAGCGCCGCCGCCAGCAGCAGCGCTGCCAGCATGGCGAAAGCGCTGGGCAGGCTATCCCCGAGCACGCCACAGCCCAAAGCCAGCAACAGCAACAGGCCCGCCACTGAAGCCTGACGCTTCAACCACGGCCCCTGCGCCAATCGCCAGGCCTGGGGCTGCGCCAACGCCAGCAATGGCAACCGTGCTGCCCGCAGTACACTGCTCAGCCCTGCCACCAATGCACCGAGTACGCTCACCAGCACACCCCACAACCACCACCACGCAGGCAAGCTCAGCGTACCCGCGACCTGTGCGCCATAAAGGCCACGCAGGCTGGCGGCGACATCGGGCAACAACCACGCCGCCAACCCATAACCACTGGCCACCCCGGCGAGCCCACCCAGCACCGCGAACAGGCCCAGTTCTAGGACCAGGGCACACAGCAGGGTGTTCAGGCTGACGCCACAGGCGCGCAGGTTACGGATCAGCCCACGCCGCTGCTCCAGCGCCAGGCCGATCGCGGCATGGGCGATGAACAGGCCGACGACGAACGCCAGTAGGCCAAGGGCAGTGAGGTTGAGGTGGAAACTGTCGGTCAGGCGCTGTAATCCACCATCGTCTTGCTGAGGTTGCAGTTCAAGGTAGGGCGCGACATCTGTGGGCAGAGTCCCCAATGCACTGGCCACCAGCAGTCGTGACAACTGCCCAGGCGCGCGCAACAGCGCCTGGGCGTGGCCGATATCGACCACGATCACCCCAGGTGCCAGCGCTGGCTGCACGAGCAAAGGCGGTAGCAGCTGGCCTTCGCTGTCGCGTGCCGGCTGCCCAGGTTCTACATTCAACAGACGCAAGGTGTCTGGCCCAACGCAGGCTTGCCCGGGTGTGCCGATGAAAGCTTGCAGGTCGAACGTTTGTGGCTGCACACCGGCAATACTGCTGGCCGGCGGCAGGCTCAACGGATCTATGCCGATCAGCCGCACGCTGCGCGCAGGCTCGCCTGGCAGGCGCAAGCGCCCTTCCAGCACCGGCGACACCGCCCAGCCCTGCCTGCGCAGTTGCACGTACAGCGCCTGGTCGAAGCGCTCGCCATGGCGCGGCAGCAGTTGCGCCTGTAGCGGCCCGGCCAGTACCGCACTGGCCCGGGCATAGTCGCTACGGGCCTGGCTGTTCAGCGCTTGCACGCCAGTCCATAGCGCCGTGGCCAGCCACAGGCCGGTGAAGATGCTGAAACATTGCATACGATGGCGGCGCCAATGGCTGAGCAGCGCCAACAGGGCCAGCGACAGAAGTTTCACGAACCCAGCTCGCGCTGCACGCGGCCGGCCTGCAGGTAACAACGCTGCTGCAAGCGCGCTGCCAGTCGGGGGCTGTGGGTCACCATCAGTACACCGCTGCCGGCCTCGGCGACCAGTTGCAGCAGCAAGCTCAGCACCTCGTCGCTGCTGGCTTCATCAAGGCTGCCGGTGGGTTCGTCGGCCAGCAGCCAGGCCGGGCGCCCGGCCAGTGCGCGGCCGATGGCGACGCGTTGCTGCTGACCGCCTGATAGCTGTTCCGGGTAACGCGAAAGCAGGTTTGCCAACCCCAGGCGCTCTGCCAGGTAAACCGCCCAGTGCGGGTCATGCCGCCCAGCGAGGCGGGCCTGGAACGTAAGGTTCTGGCCAACGTCCAGGCTGCTGATCAGGTTGTACTGCTGGAACACCAAGCCAATCTCCTCCCGCCGCCACAGGGCCAGCGATGCTTCCGAGCGGCTGTCGAGCGGAACGTCGTCGATCAGGATACGGCCGCTGTCGGCACGGTCCAGGCCGGCCACCAGGTGCAGCAAGGTGCTCTTGCCACTGCCTGACTCGCCCATCAGGGCCAGGCTGCTGCCGCGTGACAGGCGCAAGTCGACGCCTTGCAACACCGGGAGTGGGCCTTGGGGGGTGGGGAATGATTTGTGGAGGTTTTCGATGACCAGCATCGAGGGGCCTTGGTGGGTTGGGTGTTCCTTTAGGAATAGCAGGTTCGGGCAAGCACACCTGAATATTCATTTTATTTTCGTAATGAACAAGCGGTCGTCTTTGGTGGCCTGGCGTACTGTTTCATTGTCAAAAAAACACTTTCAACTCATAGATAGTATGTATGGGATCGCACAAGACGTGTAATAGCCAACCACCATTAAAGGAAACTTCCTACAGATAAATCCTTAACTTACGCCCGTTAACTTTTTGAAATGAAATCAAGGAGTAAATTCAAAACCATCCATCTAGGATCAGCATCTATTTCGTTGCTCCGGCAAGAGGTTCAGCCATGGAAAACCCAGACGATCAGCTCGCGGATGGCAAGGTGGACATTGCTTTAAAAGACGCCCATCGGTACAACTACTTTCAATTGATTGAATTACTGTACCTATTGCACGGCGATGACCTGGAGCAACGCCCGCCAGCTCGCGAGACGCGCCGCCGTGTACGCCTGGAAGTGTCCCCAAAACTGTCTTTCCCGGTTGCCGACGTGCTACGGGCCGACAGGCTGGGTGATGAAGCGCACCGTGCTGATTCCGCAGTCTCAACGCAACGGCTTGGGCTCGCGCAACTGCGCGCTCAACGACAACTTTCTGGTGGGCGGCAGCACCGAGTCACGCAGCAGCAAGTTCACCATCGTGATTGCGGGCCTGGACCAGCAGCAGTTCCGTGAATTCCTTCCCAGTGGTGACAACTACCAGCGCCTGGCCCGGCTAGTGGAGTTTCTGCTTCGCGATGTCGGGGCCTATGACCTGGAGTTGCGCATGCGTGCCGAAGAAGCGCCGCCCTTCAGCCTCCGGGCCGAGCATGGCACTCACCTGGGCTGGACCAGCTTCATGGCTGACCGCAAAGACCCCACACCTCCCCCTGTTCGCATCATGGTACGCGCATGAGTACAAATGTTCCCTCCCTCGGCCTCACCCTATCCGTCCTGAACCCGGAAACACTGCTGCATGGCAGCGAGCCGCAGCACCGCTTCGATAAAGCAGGCGGCACACTTGGCACTCAAGCAACCTGGCGGCTACACGATCGCGAAGCCCGGATCCTGCCAGTGCATTGCGAAGTCCGCTGGCATGAAGGCCATTTCTGCATCATTGACCACAGCGGCGAGAGCTTCATGAACGGCAGTGACACAGCACTTCCATCAGGCACGCCTATCCGCCTCAGGCACAACGACAGGCTGCGAATCGGCGACTATCAGATTGCCATTCGCCTGTGCGACGAGGGCGAAGCCGAAGAAAAGCCGGAGCTTCACTCATACAATAATCCGCTTTCAGCCCTGCAGGCCACACAGCGCCTATGTCCGCTCCAAGTACTCGGTCCCCCGACTACCGATGCATTGAATCTGTTCCAAACCCCAGAACCCGAGCGTACGGATGAACTTGATCCCCAAGCCTACCTGGACAAGGTTTCGCAATCCCGCATTGACCCTTCCATCGCTGAGATCTTCGGCAGGGAGATGCGATGAACAAGCCCATCGGTGTAGTTCTGGCCTGCCTGGCACTGAGCGGCTGCACTACGATCAGCAAGGCGTACCAGGTGGTCATGGACCCGACGCTCCCTATCGGCGGGCCCAACAATGACATCAGCCATGTAGGGCTGAGTCTGTATGCGGCGGATCCACCTGCTGTCGCCAGCTCAGCGCACACGCCCCTGGGAGAAGCCTCTGCACTACCCGGTGATTCGGCTCGGCTGTGCGGCCGATCTCTCGATGCAGATCATCACGCTCGTAGCTGATCAATTCCTGGTCATCGAGTTTGAGCGCCAGCAGGTGGCCGCTGCCATAAGTCAGCCAGCTGACCCGATGCCCATCGGGGCGTGTGGTGGCGATGCGTTGGTTGAGGGCATCGTACTCATGCTTGAACACGGCAACCTGTGGCTTGGCGAGATAATCCAGCCACTGGTATTCGCGCGTATTGTTGCCCGCGGCATCGTAGAACCATTGCAGCCTGCAGGCGCCATTGTTGGCAGCAAGCAGGTTGCCATTGCCGTCATAGGCAAAGGTCTCTATCTCCCACTTGTCACCGCCACGGCGTGCAGCCTTGCGCTGGATGAGGCGGCCCATCGGGTCGTATTCAAAGTGTGTGGTCCTGTCGCCATCCACACGGCGGGTGGGCAAGTTGCTGCCGTTGTCGTACAGGTAGTGCGTGGTTTCCTTATCGAAGCCCGTTTCCTTGAGCAGTCGGCCAACGGGGTCATACCTGAAGCTGGCTTCGCTGTTGTTTTCGTTGCGCAGGCGCTCGAGCTGGCCGAGCTTGTCCCAATGGTAAGTGAGGGTGGTGTCGTTGGCGTTGAGGCGCTGATAAATCAACCCAGCTTCGTTGTAGGTCCACCGGGTGCGTCGGTGCAGGGCATCGGTGTGGCTGAGCAGGCGGCCTTCGGCGTCGCGCTCGAAGCGTTCGGTGGTCTTGTCCGGATGGACCAGCAGCACCAGTTGGCCAGCCTCGTATTGGTACTCGGTGACTTCGCCAGCGGCGTTGATTAGTTTGACCAACTGACCTGACGAATCGTATTTCCACTGTGTGGTCTTGCCCGAGCAATCGGTATAGCTGGTCAGTCGTCCCTCCCGGTTGTACGCCAGCTTCTTTTCTCCGCCGTTGGCGTCGGTAATGCCGATGGGCAAGTTATCGCTGTTGTAGGTGAAGAGGGTTTTGTTCTCCAGTGGATCCTGGGTTTCGATGATATTGCCGCGCTGATCGTAGTCGTATCTCCAAAGCCCACCTTCGGCATCGCGGGTCTTGAAGCACTGGCCCAGATCATCGTACGCATGGTGAACGGACGTACCATCAGCGCGGGTATGCTGCAGCAAGTTGCCGCGTTCGTCGTAGGCGAACTGCTCCGCGCTGCCGTCGGTATGGATATGTTGAACTACGTTCTTGGCATCATCGCGGTAGAACCACTCTTCATTTCCGTCCGGGTATACGATGCGGTAGGTGAAGCCGAGGATGTCGTAGTAGTACCAGGTTTCCTGCTCCTGAGCGTTGGTTACATAGGTCAGCCGGATGTTCTTGTCCCATTCCAGTCGAGTCTCGAAGCTTCCGTCGTCGCCCCATTCCCGTATGGCTTTCGCCGTGGGGCCGTCACCGTCCCACTCCAGATTGAAACCGCGCCCGGTTTGGTCCGTGTAGTGCGTAATGAGGTGACGGTGGTAGGTATAGCGCCATTGCGCAGCGTGTTCGTCGCGTGCGCTGATCAAATCACCCTCGGCATCCTGCTCGTAGGCGGCCAGTTGGCGTTGCGCAAGACCATCCGCCATCATCCAGACCGAACAGATCAGGCCGTTTCCGCCGTACTCAAGGTGGAGATGGTGCTGCTGGCGATCTTCCTGGTAAGTGAGCAGGTCCGATAGCAGTGGTTTGTTGTTGTGAATGTGCTCGTAGTGCAGGTTCAGCCTTGCGCCGTTGCGATGCTGGATGGAGGTCAGACGGTACGTACCTCCTTGCTTTTGAAAATGCTCTTGGGTGTCATGGCCGCGGGCAACGATCAGCTCGTTGTCCGAGGCTCGAATGAGTAAGACATCTTCGACGGCATCGTAGTGATGTTTGCCAACGTTCAGGTTTGGATACTGATGGCTCCTGCCTTCAGAGTCCTGGTAGGCAAGACCTCCGTCATCAGTGCACTCCAGGAAGATCGTGTAGGGCGTGATCCACCTTGCGCCGAATGGCCCAGTGTCCAATGCGGCCAGGCTGGAACGATAGGTCCGTGCCCACTCGATCGGGAAGCATCCAGGCAATGAGAAGTCTGTATGTGTGAAGGACTCACTTCCCGTCGCAAAGCTGATGTTTGCGCCAGTACCGGCCGCTGCAAGGTTTCGGCAGTTGGGGTCTTTAACGGGGGGGCGCTCGGTGCCACGGGTTGTCAGGCCGTTCTGCTGTTGCGTGTGTTGAGCTTGGCTAGGCTTATTGCTGTGCGATGTCGCGGCTATTGCACTTCGGCGTTTTCGATTTTTGAGCGCATTAGTTAACGACATTACCAGGTAGCCAATGCTCCCGACTTTTCCCGCGTCTGCCATGCCCAATATCTTGGCTGAAGCATTGAGACCGATCTGGTCGGCCAAATTCGCGGCTTGCCGAAAACAAAGACTGCAAGCTGCAGTGGTTCTATGACCTGGCGGGCAACAATACCCGCGAGCACCAGCACTTCAAGTACATGCAGCAGCCGAAGGTCGCCGTGTTCACCCACGAATATGACGCCCTCAACCTGCGGGTTGCCACCACGCGGCCCGATGGCCATCGGGTCAGCTGGCTCACCTATGGCAGCGGGCACCTGCTTGGTTTGAAATTCGACGACCACGAGCTGCTCAACTATCAACGTGATGACCTGCACCGGGAGATTGGCCGCGAGCAAGGCAATGGCCTGATCCAGCGTCAAACCTGGACCGCGAATGGCCAGCTACTCGAACAGACTTTGGCACACCGTGGCGCCACCAAGCGTATCGCGGCTCGCAATTATCGATACGACGAAAGCGGCCAGCTGACCCACATCAATGACCTGAACCGCGGTGACACGTACTACCGTTACGACCCGGTGGGCCGGCTGCTCGAAGCCACCCAAAACTACAACAAGGAGACATTTGCCTTCGACCCGGCGAGTAACCTGTTGGACCCCGAAGCACCGCCAGGGCCTAACCCGCACTCACCGCGCAGGATCAGCGACAATGTGCTGCTCAGCTATTGCGGCACACAGTACCGATACGACGAGCGCGGCAACCTGCTGGAGCGGATCGAGAACGGCAAGACCGACCACTTCGTTTGAGATCTGTACAACCGCCTGCGGCGTTACGAAGACGACCGGTTAGTTGTCAGTTTTGCCTATGACGCATTAGGCCGCCGCCTCTACAAGAATTCACGCTCCAAGTATCTGGACCGCCCGCAAGCAGGACCGATGTGGAACGAGAATGCTCGGCGTCAGCGCGATGAGGAGCTGGGGTGTGGCTTTACGTGGTTCACGTGGGATGGCGATACGCTTGCCACGGAGTGTCGTGATCAGGAAGAACGGGGTGGCAGCACCACTCATTACGTGTTTGAGCCGGGGACGTTCGTGCCTGTAGCCCAGGCCGTGACCAACACTGTCTTGGACCTTCTGGCGCAGCCTCAGTATGGCGACCATTACAGCATTGACCGGGATCCGGTCTGGCTGCACATGCCAAAGCCAGAACCGATTAGTGAATTTGCGTGGTACCAATGTGATCAATTGGGTACCCCCATGGAGCTTACGGACGCAGCGGGAAAAATCTCATGGAGCGGAGCCTTTAAAGCTTGGGGGCAACTTGACAAAAAATCCAAGAGCGAAGCACAACAGAGAGGAATTAATAACCCACTACGATTCCAAGGACAGTATCACGACATCGAAACCGGGCTACACTACAACAGACACCGTTACTACGATCCACGCATAACTAGGTTTATTGGGAAAGACCCTATTGGGTTCACCGGCTCAATTAACCTATATCATTACACACCAAATCCGGTCACATGGATCGACCCCCTCGGACTAAAAAAATGTCCGTGTGATCCGTGCGATGTAGCATCTCATGGTAACCAACCATCTCCAAGACCCGGCGGAAAACAGTCGCACCACATCATTCAGAACGCCTGGGCAACGGAGAACATCCCAGGCTATGCCAAAGGAGGAAAGCAAACTGCACCATCTATACTGTTAACTGCATCCCCTCAACACGCCATCGTAACCACTAGACAGAACGCAAGGAGGGATGAACGACTATTAGCAGGCGAGGCACGGTGGGGAACTTCACTAACTGATGAGTTTAATAATGCCTATAGAGATCTAGGCGCAGCCGGAATCAGTGAACGCTGTAAGCGCAAGGCAATCAAACAGGCCTACAGGTATTTTCATGAAGAATAAATTGAACATAAACAACACAATCAAGGCAATCACATCACAATGGCAGGCGCAGCCGGGCGCTCTCCTTCGTGAAATTGACGACCTTGAAAAATCCATTCATAAAAAACTTCCGAACGATTACAGATCGTTCTTACAATGGTCAAACGGAGGCAACTGCAAGTTCAGCAACATTTACATTGACCTATGGCCAGCAGGCCTCGTCGAAAAACTTAACCAAGAATACCAAATCTCCAAATATCTAGGAGTTAGCTATGTCGGCATAGGTACAGACGGCGGTTCTATATGCATTGCATTAGACTACACAAGTACCCAACCCCAAATATGCACTTTCGACTTAGGAGACATCGACCTCTCCAGAGTAAACCAAATAGGGAAAACTTTTTCGGAAACAATAGATATGGCCATCGCGGGGTCACTAACAGAATTGAACGTTTACCAATAAGATGAAGTCCAATTTCGCGCATACTGCCCCTGGAAGGATAAAAAATAATGGACATCAACATCTTCATAAAGCTTAACGAACTCATCAACCTCAATAAAGAGCTAATAAAGATCACCAACCTGACGCTTTACGGAGCATGCAGCCCTGAAGCCAGCTACCAAAAACTCTCTACAGACAATGATCACTCCTGGATAACAGCTTCAAAGTTAGATCTGCTACTTGGAGACAAATCAAGCGACTCACAAATCCTAGGCATCCAACAATCAGAAGTATTAAGAGAACAGCGCATAAATTTCGTAACAATACAATACGGAGGTGAAGATGAGTTCTCAATCGGAGCAAGTCGTTACAGCGCGGCCCCTTCCCCAACATCTAGGGTAGTCAACAAAGAGTTAAGAAAATTACTCAAGCAATTAGCGCACGCCAGAGTTAAGACTTGCAACGGAGACATCATTGAAAATCACTTCTGGACGGATGATGCTCTTGCCTGCGGGAAGCAATGGCACCGCTTCTTAATGACCGGAATTCACCAGAAAAGGAACAGTGAAGAAGGCTACAGGCCCGCATATTAAAATGACGCCAAACCGCCAACGCTCAAGCGGCTACCACACCAACTTTCGAATGGGTAAATTATTGTGAAAGTTATCATAAGACTTGGAGACACAACCGATCATGGGGGCACAGTTCTTACCTCTATACCTCATACCAATCTCAACGGCAAACCAATGGCCGGCAAGGGCAACATGGTCTTCTGCCCCCTATGCAAAGGTGAGTTCCCCATCATTGAGGGCAGTGACACCTACCGCGTCAACGGCGTGCCCGTCGCGCTCGACGGTATGAAGACTGCATGCGGGGCAAGCTTGATCGCCAGCGCATCACACGGCAGTGTTCATCGCTGAGTCAATGACGATACGTGGAGCAGGCGATCAACAGATACTCTTGCAATATCTGTTGCCGCCGCTCCCGATGTAATTCCTGATCGCCCAATTCGCCAACATCGCGCCCCGCCACTTTCGCATGCGGCGTCAGCTGCCCTGGTGGACCCCCTGGGCAGTCATGGGCGTGTTCTGTACCGGCGTCTACGTGTACTTCGCCATAAAGCTCAACGGTATTACCCAGCAGGTATTGGCCTCATTGCAGACAATGCTGCAGCAATAACTTCGGCCACGCCGAACTGACTTGAATCAACAGTCACTGTGCCCGTGGGCACAGCAACTACGACTTTGCCTTTTACAAGCGTAAACCTGCACTTTCAGAAGTTTCCTACAGCACCTGTCGAACTTACTTCGACGACCCGGAATGGATTCCTCGCTACGGTCTTTAGTGCACTTACGCCGCGCGCCTTGCAATGCATTCGGCGCCATGAACCTGCCCGATGGGATGACCCGCAGGAGTTTGCATGAGCAACTTGAATGATGTGCGCTTTACCTTCAGTACACCTGCCGATGAGGCAATTTCATTTGATGTCGTGTCGTTCGAACTGACCTGCGCGGCCTTTTTATGGGCGCAACTGTTTTGCTCAAAATCTAAAGGCTTACGCAATCTTTGTGGGAGCGGGCGTGCCCGCGAACACCGGCAAAGCCGGTGCCAGCCGCCGCGTCGCCTGATTCGCGGGCGCGCCCGCTCCCACAAAGATTGCGCATGGCAGAGGTCGATGCGATCGAGCTGGGGCCTTGTTGCCAGCAGCCCCGGCAATTTATGCGTCTGCGCGGGCCCTGGGGCTGCTGCGCAGCCCTATCGCGACCCAAGGACGCTCCTACAGGGGCCGGGCTTGCTTTGGAGTCGATTTCGGTCAGGTGGGGCGCTATCAGCAGCGCCAGCATCAATGGATCCACAAAAATCCGATAATCGCACAAAACCCGCAGATATCAGATCATTCGTGTTGACCAAGCTCACCCGTCACGGCTCTAATGGATCCATTAAATAAAAACAAAACCCCGGAGCCTCCCCCCATGTACCCCAAAAACACCTGGTACGTCGCCTGCACCCCCGACGAGATCGCCACCAAGCCCCTGGGCCGGCAGATCTGCGGGGAAAAGATCGTGTTCTACCGTGGCCACGAGAACCGTGTAGCGGCCGTCGAGGACTTTTGCCCGCACCGTGGCGCGCCGTTGTCACTGGGCTATGTCGAGGACGGCAACCTGGTGTGTGGCTACCACGGCCTGGTCATGGGTTACGACGGCAAGACTGTGTCGATGCCAGGCCAGCGGGTACGCGGCTTTCCGTGCAACAAGACCTTTGCTGCGGTGGAGCGCTATGGCTTCATCTGGGTCTGGCCCGGCGACCAGGCGCAGGCCGACCCGGCGCTGATCCCGCACCTGGAATGGGCGGTGAATGACGAGTGGGCCTACGGCGGCGGGCTGTTCCACATTGGCTGCGACTACCGCCTGATGATCGACAACCTGATGGACCTGACCCACGAAACCTACGTGCACGCCTCCAGCATCGGCCAGAAGGAAATCGACGAAGCGCCGCCAGTCACCACCGTCACGGGCGACGAAGTGGTCACCGCCCGGCACATGGAAAACATCATGGCCCCGCCCTTCTGGCGCATGGCCCTGCGTGGCAATGGCCTGGCCGACGATGTGCCGGTGGACCGCTGGCAGATCTGCCGCTTCACCCCACCCAGCCATGTGCTGATCGAAGTGGGCGTGGCGCATGCCGGCAAGGGGGGCTACCACGCCGAGGCGCAGCACAAGGCGTCGAGCATTGTGGTCGACTTCATCACCCCGGAGAGCGACACCTCGATCTGGTACTTCTGGGGCATGGCGCGCAATTTCGCGGCGCAGGATCAGACGCTGACCGACAACATTCGTGAGGGCCAAGGCAAGATTTTCAGCGAAGACCTGGAAATGCTTGAACGCCAGCAGCAAAACCTGCTGGCCTACCCCGAGCGCAACCTGCTGAAGCTGAACATCGATGCTGGCGGCGTGCAGTCGCGCAAGGTGCTGGAACGGATCACCGCCAAAGAGCGTGCGCCGCAGCCGCAACTGATCGCCACCAGCGCCACCCCTGCCTGAGGAACCGCCAACATGATCGATGCCGTAGTGGTATCCCGTAACGATGAAGCGCAGGGCATCTGCAGTTTCGAACTGGCAGCGGCGGATGGCAGCCTGCTGCCGGCGTTCAGCGCCGGCGCACATATCGACGTGCACCTGCCCGTTGGGCTGGTGCGCCAGTATTCGCTGTGCAACCACCCCGAAGAGCGCCACCGCTATTTGATTGGAGTGCTCAATGACCCGGCGTCGCGGGGTGGCTCACGCAGCCTGCACGAGCAGGTGCAGGCCGGCGCACGGCTACGTATCAGCGCGCCGCGCAACCTGTTCCCGCTGGCTGAGGGGGCGCGGCGCAGTGTGTTGTTCGCCGGGGGCATCGGCATTACCCCGATCCTGTGCATGGCCGAGCAGCTGTCCCAGAATGGCGGGGATTTCGAGCTGCACTACTGTGCCCGCTCCAGTGAGCGTGCGGCCTTTGTCGAGCGTATTCGCAACGCGCCCTTCGCTGATCGCCTGTCCGTACATTTTGACGAGCAGCCGGAAACCGCTTTGGACATTGCGCGGGTGCTGGGCAACCCGCAAGACGATGTGCACCTGTACGTATGCGGGCCCGGTGGGTTCATGCAGCATGTGCTGGACAGCGCCAAGGAGCTGGGCTGGCAGGAGGCCTGCCTGCACCGCGAGTACTTTGCGGCGGTGGCGGTGGATGCCAGCAACGACGGCAGTTTCTCGGTGCAGGTCGGCAGCACGGGCCAGGTGTTCGAGGTGCCGGCCGACCGCACAGTGGTGCAGGTGCTGGAACAGAACGGCATCGACATCGCCATGTCCTGTGAGCAAGGTATCTGCGGCACTTGCCTGACGCGCGTGCTGCAGGGTACGCCGGACCATCGCGACATGTTCCTTACCGAAGAGGAGCAAGCCCTGAACGATCAGTTCACACCCTGCTGCTCGCGCTCGAAGACGCCCTTGCTGGTGCTGGATATCTGAACCGGCTTACGACGAGGGCAGGATGACCTTCATGCTCGCGTCTGCCGTTGCCCCGCCGAAAGTCTCGGCATAGCGCAAGGTAGCATTGGCGTGCTCGCGCATGATCGCTTCGGCGCGGGCACCCTGGCGGTTGACCAGGGCATCGAACACCGCGTGGTGCTGCATGTGGGCGAAGTTGAAGCGCCGGTATTCGCGGGCCAGGTTATGGCGGTCCACGGCCAGTGCGGTGACCGAGGCGAAAGGCAGGTGATCGTTGCGTGCCAGGGCATCGGCGATGGCCGGGTTGTGGCTGGCTTCGATGATCACCTGGTGGAAGCGCATGTTGAGGTCGTGGTAGGCCTCTAAATCTTCTTCGGTCACGAAGCCCTTGTCGAACAGCTGGTCGCCATCGACCAGGCACTGTTGCAGGGCCGCGCGTGCTTGCGCGGACAAGCCGCGCTCGGCGGCCTGGCGAGCGGCCAACCCCTCCAGCACACCGCGCACCTCGACCGCGCCAGCGATGTCATCGGCACTGACCGAACGCACCTGGAAACCCCGGCCACCAAAGCGCACCAGCAGGCCTTCCTGCTCAAGGGTGCGAAACGCCATGCGTACTGGCATGCGTGAGACGCCGAACAGTTCGGCGGTGGGGACTTCCATCAAGCGCTCGCCGGCCGCCAGCTCGCCCGAGGCGATCATCTTGCGCAACGCGACCAACACCATTTGACCGGGCTTGCTCATCCAGGCAACTTCCAGAGACAGGAGCGCGCATCTTAGCGCAAGGCGGGGGGTTGCTGCTGGCCTGTTGGGGTTGGCTGGTTTGTAGGAGCGGGTTTACCCGCGAAAGGGCCATACCTGCCGCCAATTCCTACCGGCCGTGCAGCGTTGCCGCCGCCACCGCATTCGCGGGTAAACCCGCTCCTACATTGATCGGGGGTGCACACACATCGGTGGCTCGGCACAGCCCGTCGTAGGAGCGGGTTTACCCGCGAAGAGGCCGGGCCTGCCGGCCAATTTCCACCGGCCGATCACCATTGCCGCCGCCACCGCATTCGCGGCGGTTCGACGCCTCGATGAACCCGCTCCTACATTGATCGGTAGTGCACACACATCGGTGGCTCGGCACAGCCCGTCGTAGGAGCGGGTTTACCCGCGAAGAGGCCGGGCCTGCCGGCCAATTTCCACCGGCCGATCACCATTGCCGCCGCCACCGCATTCGCGGCGGTTCGACGCCTCGATGAACCCGCTCCTACATT
>NZ_JBIVIF010000016.1:0-31855 GCF_044749595.1 Pseudomonas sp. NPDC089392 | reverse complement strand
CCTACATTGATCGGCGGCGCACACCCATCGGTGGCTCGGCACAGCCCGTCGTAGGAGCGGGTTCACCCGCGAAGAGGCCGGGCCTGCTGGCCAATATCCCTGGCCGTTCACCGTCGCAGCCGCCACCGCATTCGCGGCGGTCCGACGCCTCGATGAACCCGCTCCTACAACGTCAACGGATAGCTGACGATCAAGCGTGTCTGGTCAAAGTCGCTGTTGAAGCTGCGCCGGTTAGTCGCATTGTTCAGGCGGATGTTGAGGTCCTTCAACGCCCCGCTCTGGAAGGTGTAGTTGACCTCGGTATCGCGCTCCCACTCCTTGCCATTGCTGCCGGCTGCCGTGGTGGCGTTCTCGCCATGCCCATAACGCACCATGGCCAACAGCCCCGGCACCCCCAGCGCGGCAAAGTTGTAGTCGTAGCGCACTTGCCACGAGCGCTCGTCGGCGTTGCTGAAGTTGCCGTTGAACATGTCGTTGCCCAAGGTCCGGCCGCTGCTGCCGTACACCGACATCCACTGGCTATCGCCACTGACCTTCTGCAACCCCAGGTACAGCGTGTGGCCACTGCGCGAAGCTGACAACAGCGCATAACCGGTACGGCTCTGGATGTCGCCGATGCGGGCCCGACCATCGTCCCGGTCGATGAAGTAGCCAAGGTTGGCCCCCAGCGTCCACTCCCCCACCCGCTGGCTGTGCAGCAGGTTGAAGTAGCTTTGCTGGTAGATGTCCTCCAGTTGCGAATGCCAGGCACCCACCAGCGTGCGCTGCTGGTTGAAGCGGTACTCGGCGCCAGCATAGTTGAAGCCGTCCGAGGTCATCCCGGGTGCGGCCCAGGCGGAAAGGTCCTGCATGTCGGATGAGTTGCGCAGGCTCACTTCGCGATACTGGCCAGCCTGCAGGCTCAGGCCTTCGATCTCGCGCGAGTCGAGCATCGCGCCGCGGAAGGTTTGCGGCAACAGCCGGCCATCGTCGTAGCGCAGCAGGGGAATATCCGGCAACAGCTCCCCCACCTTCAACTCGGTGGCGGAAATGCGCAGTTTCGCCGCCAGCCCGGCCCGCCCGTAGTCATCAGCCGCCCGCCCATCAGCATGCACCGGCAGCAGCTCGGAGCCGCTGGTACCCCGGCCACTGTCCAGCTTTACGCCGAACATGGCAATGCCGTCCAGGCCAAAACCGACCAGCCCTGGGGTGTAGCCTGAGCTGAACTTGAAGATGAAACCCTGGGCCCATTCTTCAACCTTGCTCTTGGCCGCCCCGGGGTCGCGAAAGTCGCGGTTGAAGTAATAGTTGCGCAGTGTCAGCCCGGCCTTGGCATCTTCGAAGAAGCCACCCTCCTCGGCCCAGGCCGGCAAACCCAGGCCAAGCGTCAGCGAAACCGCCAAGGCTGAACGGGGCAGTGTGCAAGTTGTGTGCATCATTATTATTGTTCTCCGTTTTTTATAGGCGCAGCCGTCCGCCCCAGGCCGTCGTGGGCCCAGGGGCAGCAAGCTGCATTCAGGTTCCCGGCCTGGCCGGGCGGCACTCAGTGGCTCAGGGCATTGCCAGGCAACCCTGGCGTCGGCCTGCTCACGGGGCGCAGCAACAGCAGGCAAGCTGCGGCGAGCACGAACACACTGGCGAACACCCCATACAGGTGCAGGGGTTGCCAGCCACCATCGAGCAACACGCCAGCCACAGTCGGCGACAGAATCGCCCCCATGCGGCCGATGCCAATGCCCCAGCCCACGCCGGTGGCGCGTACCGAGGCGTCATACACCACCGGCGACAAGGCATACAGCCCGGCCACGCAGCCATTGGAGAACAGCCCGATCAGCAGCCCCAGCGCCAGTGCCGCGCTGACCGACGCACCATTGGCCACGAACAGCACCAGTAGCGCTGCGGTGATGAGCATGAACAGCGCCAACATGCGGGTAAGTGGCCAACGCGAAGCCAGGCCACCGATCAGCGCCGCGCCAAGGATGCCGCCAACGCTCAGCAGCACCCCGCCGGTGATGCCTTGCTGGGCCGACAGGCCGGCGGCGACCAGCAGTTTCGGCGTCCAGCTCATGACGAAGTAGAAGCCGAACATGACCAGGAAAAACAGCAACCAGATCACCAGCGTGGTGCGGCGCATGGTCGGCGCCAGCAGTTGCCTGAAACCGCTTGCCGCACCCTCCTCCTTTGCCGCAGGCGATGGCAGTTGTGCCAGCGCTGGCTGGCCGAGGCGCGCTGCCAGGCGGTTGACCCGCGCAAGCGCATTGGCCGGCCGGCGCGCCAGCAGGAAGTCCAGCGACTCCGGCAGCCACAGCAACACCAGCGGGATCACCAGCACGGTGACGATGCCGCCAAACAGGAACACCGAGCGCCAGCCCCAATGCCCAAGCAGCCACACCGCCAGCAAACCGCCCAGGGTCGCGCCCAGGGCATAACCGGTGGACTGCAGGCTGACCGCCAGGCCGCGCCAGCGCTTGCTGGCGTATTCGCTGGCGATCACGTTGCTGCTGGCCAGGATGCCGCCAATTCCCAGGCCGGTCAGGCCGCGCAGCAACGCCAGTTGCAGCGGGCTCTGGCTCAAAGCCGAAAGCAGCATGCCAAGGCCGGACAGCGCCAGGCACAACAGGATCAGCGGGCGTCGACCAAAGCGGTCGGCCCACGGCGCAATGAACAAAGATCCGGCCGCCATGCCGAACAGGCCAGCGCTGAGCAAAAGCCCCACCTGCGCCCCGCTCAGACCCCACTCTGCCGACACCGAAGCGGCGGTGAAGGCCATCACCAGCACGTCGAAGCCGTCGATCATATTGAGGACGATGCAAATACCAATGGCCAGGCACTGGAAACGGCCCATCGGGTCGTTGTCCAGGCGTTGCTTGAGATCAGTATTCATAAGGTCACCTGCCGGTTCACAGGTGAGAGAAACGATGCGCACACACAGGCAAAGCGCAAGGAACCCTGACGGTTCCGTACCCCCGGAAAGCCATTCATGACTGGACCCTTTTTGTAATTGTTGTCGCATACGGCTGGAGGGCTCCGGCCGTTGTCAGGCGCTAATCAATCAGATAATGGATCCACAAACAACAAGCCAAAATCAAACGACCTGAAGAAATGATGGCAATACGATACAAATTTTTCAGATATTTACTTTTTTATCAATTAATTCAATTAGTTATATAATTAGGCTAGACCCTATTTTTCGTTCGTTTATCGCACATGATTGAATTATGGATCCATTGCCCCACCCAAAATCACCCTCGAACCTTTCATGACAGCTCAGCCATGAACAAATCTTCATGTTTCCCGGCAGCGCCCTGATCACGGGACACACAGCCGATAGCAGGGTGCCGCCATTCGCCACTCGCCTTGAGGCCGCGAGTTGTGTTGCGTAGCATCCCCGGCCCGTCCGTGCGCCCGCACGGCCGTGCGCGATACCTGTAGGAAAGAGCCCCTGATGCCGCAACCCATCCCCCTCAAGGACCACGAAAAGGAAAAGAACCTGGTCAACCGCCGGCTCCTGGCCTGCGCCGCCCTGGTCTTCAGCCTGTGTGCCGTGCTGGTGGGTCGGCTTTATGTGCTGCAAGTGCTGCAGCACGACCAGCAGACCGCCGTGTCGGAAAACAACCGCGTGCACGTGCTGCCCATCGCCCCCGAGCGCGGGCTGATCTACGACCGCAACGGCGTGGTGCTGGCCGACAACAAGCCCAGCTTTGACCTGACCATGACCCGCGAACGGGCCGGCGGTGACTCGGCCAATGTGCTCGACACCCTGACGCAGGTGCTGGGCCTTACCGAGGACGACCGCAAGCAGTTCGACAAGGACCTGCGCCGTGGCCGCAAGCCGTTCGAACCGGTGACCCTGATGGTGGGCCTGAGCGAAGAGCAGATTGCCCTGGTGGCGGTGAACCAGTTCCGCCTGCCGGGCCTGGAGGTAGAACCGCAGTTCATCCGCGAGTACCCGCTGGCCGAGCATTTCGCCCATTCGGTGGGCTACGTGGGGCGCATCAACGAGAAAGAAGCCAAGACCCTCGACAGCACCGAATACCGTGGCACCCAGTCCATCGGCAAGACCGGCATCGAGCACTTCTACGAAAGCCAGCTGCACGGCCACGTGGGCTACGAGGAAGTCGAGACCAACGCCCAGGGCCGGGTGATGCGCGTGCTCAACCACAAGGACCCGACCCCAGGCCAGGACATCGTCCTGACCCTGGACGCCCACTTGCAGGTAGCCGCGGAAAAGGCCCTGGGGGATCGGCGTGGCTCGGTGGTGGTGCTGGACCCGGCCAACGGCGATGTACTGGCGATGGTCAGCAACCCCAGCTTCGACCCCAACCTGTTCGTCAAAGGCATCAGTTTCAAGCAGTACGCCGCCCTGCGTGATTCCATCGACCGCCCACTGTTCAACCGCGTGCTGCGCGGCCTGTACGCCCCCGGCTCGACGGTGAAGCCGGAAGTGGCCATCGCCGGCCTCGACAGCGGCGTGATCACCCCCGGCAGCCGGGTGTTCGACCCGGGCTACTACGAGCTGCCCAACTATGACCACAAGTACCGCAACTGGAACCGCAGTGGCGACGGCTGGGTGGACATGTACACCGCAATCATGCGTTCCAACGACACCTATTTCTACGACCTGGCGCACAAGCTGGGCATCGACCGCCTGCACGACTACATGGCCGAGTTCGGCCTGGGCCAGAAGGTGTCGCTGGACATGTTCGAGGAAGCGTCCGGGCTGATGCCGTCTGCCCAGTGGAAACGCGCCACGCGCCGCCAGGCCTGGTTCCCGGGCGAGACGCTGATCCTCGGCATCGGCCAAGGCTATATGCAGGTCACCCCGTTGCAGTTGGCCCAGGCCACCAGCCTGCTGGCGAGCAAGGGCGTGTGGCACCGCCCGCACCTGGCCATGACCGTGGGCGGTGATACGCCGGTCGACCCCAACCCGATGCCCAACATCGTGCTGCACGACAAGCATGCCTGGGACCAGGTCAGCCAAGGCATGCAGATGGTCATGCACGACCCGCGCGGCATTGCCCGTGCTGCAGCAGCCGGTGCGCAGTACCGGATTGCCGGCAAGAGCGGTACCGCGCAGGTGGTGGCGATCAAGCAGGGTGAGCGCTACAACCGCAACAAGACCCTGGAACGGCACCGGGATAACGCCCTGTTCGTCGGCTTTGCCCCGGCTGACCACCCAAGTGTGGTGGTGGCGGTGATGATCGAGAACGGTGAGGCCGGGGGGCGGGTGGCGGGGCCGGTGGTGCGCGAGGTGATGGATGCCTACCTGCTGGATGAGCAGGGACATTTGAAGCCGGAGTATGCGGGTGGGGTAAATGCCGGCCGGAGCGTGCCGCACACTTGAGAGTGTTGGGGCCGCAAAGCGGCCCCAGGCTCTCAATCCCCGTACACCACCCTCCCCGCCATACCCAAGCGCCGCCGGGTCACGCACACCAGCACTTTGATGAATGCCAGGGAGCAACTGGTGACGTTCGTGCAGGGCATTGTCGGCACCGGCAAGCATCCCCAATTATGTGTGCGTTGATACTGTATTTCTGGGGCTCCTGCGCAGCCCATCGCGACACAAGGCCGCTCCTACAGGCGATCGCGACCCTTTGTAGGAGCGGCCTTGCGTGCGATGGGCCGCAAAGCGGCTCCAAAATCTCGAACAGAAAAAAATGGAATAACAATATGAATTCTTATTCTTTTTTTACCATCCCGTAATCCTCTATAACTCTCCCCACTGCACAGCCGCCAACACCCGGCCAAATGTTTGCAGCGCAACACCCGATCAACAGGAAACGCCCACACAGCAACAGCAGCGCAGCCACGAGCATGCGCTAACCCATTGATCTAAAAGAACATAACGACCCGGCACGACGATTGCTCAAGCAAAGTCCCGCTCAACCAGAACCGGAGACCTGCCCATGAGCACCCCACTGAACGTCGTAGCCTTGTCTGGCGGTACTGCCCGCCCTTCACGCACCCTGGCCCTGACCGAGGCGATCCTTGCCGAGCTGGCCGAGCACCTGCACATCAAGCCGCACCTGATCGAGCTGGGCGAAATCGCCCGCCCGCTGGGCAGTGCCCTGTGGCGCAGCGAACTGCCAGAAGCTGTCGAACAGCAGCTGCGCCTGGTAGAAAAAGCCGACCTGCTGGTGGTGGCCACACCGGTGTATCGCGGCAGCTTCACCGGCCACTTCAAGCACCTGTTCGACATGATCGGCCAGGACGCCCTGGTCGACACCCCCGTGTTGCTCGCCGCGACCGGTGGCAGCGAGCGCCATGCGCTGGTACTGGACCACCAGCTGCGCCCGCTGTTCAGCTTCCTGCAGGCTCTGACGCTGCCCATCGGCGTGTTCGCCAGCCAGGCAGAAATGGCCGACTACAGAGTGACCAGCGAGACCCTCGCCGCCCGCATCCGCCTGGCCGCCGAGCGTGCTGTGCCGCTGTTCGGCGCCCACCATGCGCTGCGCAAAAGCGCCTGAGGAGCTGCCATGAATGCACCTGTGAAGACACCCCTGCGCCCGGCCTTGGCTATCGCCCGCGAACTGGCCGGGCAGTTTGCCCAGACTGCGGTCGAGCGCGACGAGCGCGGCGGCACGCCAAAAGCCGAGCGCGATGCCCTGCGCGACAGCGGCCTGCTGTCGCTGGTGATCCCGCAGGCCTTCGGCGGCCAGGGCGCCAGCTGGCACGACACCTTCGCGGTGGTACGCGAGTTCGCCCGGGTCGATAGCTCCATCGCCCATGTATTCGGCTTCCATCACCTGATGCTGGCCACCGTGCGCCTGTTCTCACGCCCAGAGCAATGGCAGCCCTGGTTCGAACAGACCGCGCGCAAACAGTGGTTCTGGGGCAATGCCCTGAACCCGCTGGACACCCGCACCGTGGTCAAGCACTTCGACGGCTGGTGCGAGTTCTCCGGCAAGAAAAGCTTCTGCTCCGGCGCCAGCGATTCGGAAATGCTCATCGCCTCGGCGGTGGACGAGCGTGCCGGCGGCAAGTTGCTGATCGCCGCCATTCCCAGTGGCCGTACCGGCATCAGCCTGCACAGCGACTGGCACAACATCGGCCAGCGCCAGACCGACAGCGGCAGTGCCACCTTCGAGCGGGTGCGGGTCGAGCACAACGAGCTGCTGCTCGACCCAGGCCCCTTGAGCACGCCGTTCGCCGCCCTGCGCCCACTGATTGCCCAGCTGCATTTCGCCAACCTGTTCCTTGGCATTGCCGAGGGCGCGTTCGCAGAAGCCCGCCAATACACCCTCAAGGAGAGCCGCCCATGGTTCCGCTCCAGCGCTGCCAGCAGCGCCGAAGACCCCTACGTGCTGCGCCATTACGGCGAGTTCTGGGTCGGCCTGGAAAGCGTGCGCCTGCTGATCGAACGGGCCGCGCGCCAGCTGGATGCCGCCTGGGCCAAGGAACACGCCCTGAGCGCCGAAGAACGCGGTGACCTGGCCCTGGCGATCGGCACTGCCAAAGTCGCCGCCAGCCGTCACGGCCTGGATATCTGCAACCGCCTGTTCGAGGTCACTGGCGCCCGCGCCACCCATGCCTCGCTGCGCTTCGACCGGCACTGGCGCAACCTGCGCACGCAAACCCTGCACGACCCGGTGGACTACCGCATTCACGAACTTGGCGAGTGGGCCCTCAACGACAAGCGCCCTGCCCCGTCCTTCTATTCCTGAGGATTGCCCATGCAACTGCTGACCCTCCCCCCGTCACCGACACTGGCCACCTCGATCAGGGCGACCGCACAGGTCTTCGAAGACCCCAAGTCGCAGGCGCTGCTCGCCCACTTGCAACAGGTCGCCCCTAGCGAGGCCAGCGTGCTGATCATCGGTGAAACCGGTACGGGCAAGGAGCTGGTCGCACGCCACATCCACAACCTCAGCGGCCGGCGCAATGGCCCGTTCGTGGCGGTCAACTGCGGGGCGTTTTCCGAGTCGCTGGTCGAAGCCGAGCTGTTCGGCCATGAAAAAGGCGCCTTCACCGGCGCCCTGGCAGCCAAGGCTGGCTGGTTCGAGGAGGCCAACGGCGGCACGCTGTTCCTCGACGAAATCGGCGACCTGCCGCTGCCGATCCAGGTCAAGCTGCTGCGCGTGCTGCAAGAGCGCGAGGTGGTGCGGCTGGGCTCGCGCAAAAGCATCCCGATCAACGTGCGGGTACTGGCGGCAACCAACGTACAGCTGGAAAAGGCCATCAACGCCGGGCACTTCCGTGAAGACCTGTACTACCGGCTGAACGTGGTGACCTTGCAATTGCACCCACTGCGCGACCGCCCGGGTGACATCCTGCCGCTGGCCAGGCACTTCATCCGCAGCTACAGCGACCGGCTGGGCTACGGGCCGGTGGAGCTGAGCCCCAAGGCCCAGGCCAAGCTGGTGGAATACAGCTGGCCGGGCAATATCCGCGAGCTGGAGAACGTGATTCACCACAGCTTGCTGACCTGCGGCGACGGCACGGTGCAGGCGCAAGACCTGCGCCTGTCCCACCTGCGCATAGAGCGGCAGGAGGAAGAGCCGGCAGGTAATGGTGTGGAGGACTTGCTGCAACGGGCGTTCAGCCGGTTGTACGAGGAGCAGTCGGGCGACCTGTACGAACAGGTGGAGAATGCGTTGTTGCGCTCGGCATACCGGTTCTGCCACTACAACCAGGTGCATACCGCGCAGTTGCTGGGGTTGTCGCGCAACATCACACGCACGCGGCTGATTGCGATTGGCGAACTGGTGGTGAACAAGCGGCGGGGGCAGGAACAGCAGGTGCTGGATAACCGGGTGGTGCGGTTGTCGATCTGATTGTTGGTAAACCTGTGCCGGCCTCTTCGCGGGTAAACCCGCTCCTACAGGTACTGCGCCAACCTTGAACTCGGCGCGCTACCTGTAGGAGCGGGTTTACCCGCGAAGAGGCCGGCACAGGCACTGCAATTGTCAGTTCCGATCACCTCCGCGATCATCCCCAACGTCATGGTCAGCCCCATCATCAGCGCCATGCCCTACACCGTGGTCGTCACCCACATCGTGATTCGCTTCGTGATTCGCCTCATGGTTAGCCTCGTGGTTGGCGCCATCATCAGCACCGTTACGCCCGCTGCTACCCTGCCCACCGCCATCGCCGCTGTGCCCGCTGCCGCCGTGGCCACCACCCGAGCCTCCGCCGCCTCCGCTACCACCACCTCCTCCGCCATGGCCGCCGCCACCGCCACCGCCACCATGCCCCCCGCCACCGCCGCTGCCACCACCACCGCCACCATGACCGCCGCCTCCGCCACCACCACCGTGGCCACCGCCGCCGCCCCCACCGCCACCACCGCCACCACCGCCACCATCCTTCGCATACGCGCTGGAGGGGCCACCAATGGAGTCAGGCACCAACACCGCTGACGCCGACAACACAGCACCGATAGCCAAAGCCAACAGGCATTTCTTGAGCATGATGAGCCTCCGCTTGGAGTAGCACAGGGTTGCACTGCGCGCCCTGTGATTTCCGGCCCCCCCATGGGGCGACCTGCAAACCAGCGCGACCTTCCATGAGCCGCAGTTGAACGAGATCCCTCAAGGCCAGCCGGTAAAATATTGCAGAATATTTCTAATTTTTTGAGCGTAGTCATGCCGCTGCGCTTGTCACCGACCGGTCATCAGAATGGATAGCGTCTGCTTTGAATGATCATGCAGCTCAATCCTCAGGCAATCTGGAACCCATGCGCCAGCGGGTCACGGTCATCCACAACAATGGTGTTGTACCCGATCACCCGCGCCCAGCCCGCCACGCTCGGCCGCACCGCCTGGTAATCACCTACGCGCGTCAGTTCCTCGGCCCGGCAGTTGAACGTGGTGCCGGTGATGCTCTCGTGCACAAAGGTCTCGCCCACCTGCAACCGCCCCCGCGCCACCAGCTGTGCCACCCTTGCCGAAGAACCGGTTCCGCACGGCGAGCGGTCAATGGCTTTGTCGCCATAGAACACCGCATTGCGCGCCGACGCCCCCGGGGCCTTGGGCTTGTCACACCACATCACATGCTTGACCCCACGAATGCGCTCGTCCTCCGGGTGCACCGGGTGCAGCACCTTTTGCGCAGCCTCACGCACCAGGTGGCTCATGCGCACCAGGTCGTCGGCCTTCAGGCCATCCAGGCCGGCGTAGTTCTCCTGTGGCTCGACGATGATGTAGTAGTTGCCGCCGTAAGACAGGTCGACGGTCAACGTGCCGATCTGCGGCACCTCAAGCACGATGTCGCGCTCATGCAGGTAGCTGTTGACGTTGAACAGCCGCACTTCCTCGACAAACGCACCATTGCGCTTGTACTCGATATCCACCCGGCCGGCCGGGGTTTCCAGCGCCAGACGCCCCTCTTCACGCGGCACCACCAGCCCTTCCTCGATGGCCACGGTCACCGTGCCCACGGTGCCGGCGCCGCACATCGGCAGGCAGCCGCTGACCTCGATGAACAGCACGCCGACGTCGCAATCGTCGCGGGTCGAGGGGTACAGGATCGAGCCGGACATGGCGTCATGCCCGCGTGGTTCGAACATCAGCGCCTTGCGCACCCAGTCGTGCTTCTCCAGGAACAGCATGCGCTTTTCGGCCATAGGCACGTTGGGCAGCAGCGGGCCACCGCCAGCGACCACGCGCACAGGGTTGGCGCAGGCATGGGAATCGATGCAGAAGAAAACGTTACGAGCCATGTGTCATCCGTCCTTCTTGGGGTTGTGTCGGAATGGGTTACTTGATCAGGCGCGGTTCGCCAGTGTCGGCGCCACTGGCCGCCAGGCCATTGGCCTCAAGGATCTGCGCAATGCGGCCTTCGGCGTGCAGCTGCTTGATCTGCTTGTCCAGCGCAGCGCCCAGGTCGGGCTTGTTCATGTGGTACAGCAAGGCGATCTGCGCCGGCTCTACCGACACCGGCACGCGCGCGTCGGGCTTGGCGATCTCGATCTGGATACCTTGGTAAGCACCTTTGCCCTGGGCGTACTTGCCGGTGCCGTAGCTGTCCACGGCCACGTCCAGGCGCCCGGCGGCCAGGTCCTGGGCCAGGCCCACCGGGTTGGGGTACAGCACCACCGGGTTGTCGAGGCTGGCCTGGATCTGCCCGGCGTAAAGGAAGCCCGACACCGCGCCCACCCGCTTGCCGTTGAGCTGGCTGACTTCGCTGTAGCCCTCGCGGGAATAGAACGCCATCTGGTCGACATACAGCGGCCAGCTCATGCCCAGTACCTTGGCCCGCTCAGCGGTGCGAAACCAGTCGCCAATCCCCAGGTCGACTTTCTGGCTAAGCACGTTCTGGATCACTGCCGACGGGTCGACGATCACCGGCACCAGGGTCAGGCAGTTGCGCTTGGCAATCTCGCGCACCACATCGGTATCCACGCCGCCGATGTCTTTGGGGCCAGCCACCGTGGTGAACGGCGGGTAGTTGTACACGGCCACGGTCAGGCTGCCGGGCTTGATGGTCTTGAAATGTTCGCTGGGGGTGCAGGTGTCTGCGGCCAGTGCCTGGCCTGCCAACACGCAGGCAGCGGCGAGCAGTGCGAGTTTGAAAATACGCATGGTGGTGTCACTCCAAATGGTGTTGTCAGAGGTGGCGGCCGAGGCGCCGCTCCAGGTAGCCGACCACCACTGTGGCCGGGATGCAGATGACCGCGAACAGCAATGCGACAAGGATGAAAATGGGCATGTACTGGAAGGTGTTGGAGCCAATCAGCTGGGCCTTGCTCATCAGTTCCGGCAGCGCCACCACGAAGGCCAGCGACGACGCCTGCAGCATCAGGATGGCAAAGCCGAGCAAGGCCGGTATCGAGATCGGCAAGCCCTGCGGCAGGATGATCAGGCGCAAGGTGTCCAGGCCACTGAAGCGCAATGCCTGGGCCGCCTCACGCTGGCCTTGCGGCACTGCCTCCATGCCGGCCCGCAGGATCTCGCTGGTGTAGGCCGCCGTGCACCAGGTGAACGCCAGGGTCACCGAAGCGAACGCGCTGAGTGTAAAACCCGTGGTGGGCAAACCGAAGTACACGAACTGCAGCAGCACCAGCACCGAAGCGCCCCGCCCTACTTCGATCACTGCCAGCAACGGCGCCCGTAGCAGCAAGTGGCGTGAGCGCAGGCCCAGCGCCAGCAGCAGCCCCAACGGGATGCCTGACAGCAACGACACACCGGTTACCTGCAACGACAAGCGGAAACCATCGAGCAGCGCAGGCAGCGTCTGTTGCCAGAAAGCCAAGGTCTCGTTCATCGGGCTACCCTCAGGCGCATGCGTTGGTCGGCCCAGCGGCTGGCCCAGGCCACCGGAATGCTCAGGGCGATGTACAGGCAGCCAGCGAAGGCAAAGGTGGCCAGGCCCTGGAACGTCACCTGCGATACGTGGGTGGCCTGGAAGGCGATCTCCGGCACACCGATGGTCGAGGCAATGGCGGTGTCCTTGAGCAGGCCGATGGCATAACTGGCAATCGACGGCAGCGACACCCTCAGCAGCTGCGGGGCAATCACATCCAGCAGCCGCCAGCGCGCCGGCATGCTCAAAGCCTGGGCCGCCTCCCACTGCCCCTTGTGCACCGCCGCCAGGGCCCCGCGGAAGATCTCGGCCATGTTCGCCGCCGTGATCAGGCCCAAGCCGATGGCAGCCGCCTGGAACGGGCTTACCTGCAGGATGCCGGTGCCGATACCGAAGAAAATCAGAAACAACCAGACAATCGGCGGCACCGCACGCAGCGTCAGGATCAATACCGCAGCCAGGCCATCCAGCAGGCGCATACCTGAGGCGCGCATGGCACACAGCACGGCGCCCAGCAGCACGCCAATGGCCAGTGCGGTGACGGTAAGCAGTACCGTCCACTGGATACCGCCCAGGATGGTGTAAAGCATTTCGGCGTTCATCGGTTCATCACCGCGCTGAGGAAGCGCTGTGCCCGTTCGCTCTGTGGCTTGCGCATTACCTGGGCACTCTTGCCTTCTTCGATCACCCGGCCGTCGGCCATGATCAGCACCCGGTCCGACACGCTCTCGGCAAAGTGCATTTCGTGGGTCACGACGATCATGGTCATGCCCTGGCTGGCCAACTCCTGCATCACATTGAGCACTTCCAGGCCCAGCTCAGGGTCCAGCGCCGACGTCGGCTCGTCGAACAGCATCAGGCTCGGTTCCAGGGCCAGGGCGCGGGCGATGGCGATGCGTTGCTGCTGGCCGCCGGAGCAGCGCGAAGGGTACTGGTCGGCTTTGTTCAGCAGCCCGACCCGGTCGAGCAACTGCCGCGAGACTTCGTCGGCATGCTTGCGGTCGCGCTTGAGTACCCGTTCCTGGGCGATGCTGACATTGCGCAGCACCGTCAGGTGCGGGAACAGGTTGAACGACTGGAAGACCATACCGACCGGTTGGCGCAACGCGAGGACCTGGCGCTTGGAAAGCGGCTGGCTGGCATCGATGGTGGTATCACCTACCCGCAGGATGCCGCGGGTGGGTGGGTCAAGCAGGTTCACGCAGCGCAGCAAGGTGCTTTTGCCCGAACCACTGGGGCCGATGATGGCGATGACTTCGCCTTTGTTGACGCTGAGGTTGATGTCGTTGAGGACCGTGGTATCGCCGTAGTCCTTGCCCAGGCCCTGCACATCGACCAGTACGTTCTGGCGCAGGTGTTCGGGGTGAATGCCGGAGGTGACGCTTTTCAATACGGTTTGCATCGTGCTGTACACCCTTTGTGTTTTTGGAGGCAGGTGTTAGTGATCGCAACGCGTTGTTTTTATTGAATTAAGCGGTGGTTTACGGCTCCTTTGGGTGGGCTTCGTTGGGTTCAATTTAGTGACAAGCTGGCGTTCGCGATTGTAGGATTCCGTCAATTACCGGTACAAAAAACCAAATGTCGTGTTGGGGGTGCTTTGCACCCCATTCGCGACACAAGGCCGCTCCCACAGGAACTGCGCAAGGCTCCAGGGCTGTGTAAATCCTGTGGGAGCGGGTTTACCCGCGAAGAATCCAACACGGTGGATGGCACCGGCTGCGCCGGTGTTCGCGGCTGAAGCCGCTCCCACAGGCATAACCTGGCCCTTGTGGGAGCGGCCTTGTGTCGCGATTGGGCCGCAACGCGGCCCCCCGGCTTCCGAGGCCTGACCATGCGCGCTGACTATTCCTTCCTCGAACCGCTCAAGCCACCGCCAGACGCTGTCACCCCGGTCCGCTTCGGCATCGTCGCCACGCCCGACTTCACCCTCATGTCGCTGGCCTGCTTCGTCGACTGCCTGCGCCTGGCCGCCGACGAGCGCGACTTCAGCCGGCAGATCTACTGCGCCTGGGAACTGTTGTCGCACGACGACGCGCCGATCCTGTCCAGCTGCGGCTTCCCGGTCCTGCCCACCCGCCAATACGGCGACCCAACCGAGTACGACTACATCGTCGTGCACAGCGGCCTGCTGCAGAGCAAGCTGCCCTACCCTGAGGCGCTCTACGCCTTCGTGCGCCGTGCAGTTGCCGCCAATGTCCCGGTCATCGGCCTGTGCACCGGTACCTTCGTATTGGCCGAGCTGGGGCTGCTCGACGGCCGCCGCTGTGCGGTGCAGTTCTCGATGGCCGCAGCCATGAAGCAAGTGCACCCCAAGGTCATTACCGTGGCCGACGTGCCGGTGGTCAGCGACGGCCCGTTCATCACCTGCCCCGGCGGCCTGGCCTCGATCAACCTGGCCATGCACCTGGTGGCCGAGCACTGCGGCAAGTCCCGGGTAGACAAGACCCTGCACTATGTATTGTCCGAGCGCGGCTTCGATGAAATGCAGGCCCTGCGCGAGGGCCCGGAAAGCGGCCTGCGCTGCCTGGATTCGCGGGTGGTCAACGCAGTCGGGCTGATGCGCCAGCGGCTGATCGAGACCGGCACAATTGCCGCCCTGGCAGACGAGGTGGGCACCACCGAGCGCGAGCTGACCCGGCTGTTCAAGAAACACCTGCGCGCCACCCCGGCCAGCTACTGGCGGCGCATGCGCCTGAAGGCCGCGCACTGGATGGTGCTGAACAGCAGCCGCTCGCTGACGCAGATTGCCTATGAGTGCGGGTTTACCGACAGCTCGCACATGATCCACTGGTTCAAGCGCGAGTACGACGTGACACCGGCGCGGTTGCGCGAGGTGCATATCCAGATCGGGTTGTTGTAAGGGCAATGGCTTGATAGTTGTGGCGCCTGTGAGATCGAGCGCCGCCCGCGCGGCGCTTCGCGGCACAAGGCCGCTCCCACATCTGTTTCGGGCCAGTTACTCTTGCCTCCTCCGCACTCGTACCCTGGGTGCATGGCTGGATATTGATGAAGAGCAACGGCGCCCCCCAGCCAGAACATCCCATTCCCCGTCACTCCCGTCATAGTCCCCGCGCCAACCCCAATGCCATAGTGGAGAAAACAACACGGATAAAATCCCATGTACAGAAACACCTCTACCCCTGCGGACGACAACGGTTGCGGCTGGTTCCACCTCAGCCCCAAGCGCCAGCCACGCGCCGCGCACCGGGGGCGGAGCGAGGCGCGCTGGGTGGTGCTCGGCGCGGGCTTCACCGGCCTTGCCGCCGCGCGGCATCTGGCACTGCACCACCCTGACGACGAGGTGATCCTGGTCGACGCCCAGGAAGTCGGCTTCGGCGCCTCGGGGCGCAACTCCGGTTTTGCCATCGACCTGCCCCACGACATCGGCGCCGCCGACTACATCGGCGACCTGCCCACCGCGCGCATGAACCTCAAGCTCAACCTGCGCGCGCAGTCGATCCTGCGCGGGCTGATCAACCAGCACGGCATCGACTGCCAGATCCGCCCCGACGGCAAGTACCAGGCCGCAGTCGAAGACAAAGGCCTGGCCGTGCTCGAAGCCTACCGCAGTGGCCTGGAAAAACTCGGCCAGCCCTACCAGATGATCGACGCGCGCGACCTGCCCGAGCACTTTGGCACCGCGTTCTACCGCAAGGCGCTGTACACCCCGGGCACCCAACTGCTGCAACCGGCCGCCCTGGCCAAGGGCCTGGCCGAAAACCTGCCGGCCAACGTGACTTTGCACGAACGCACCACCATCACTCACATCGAGCAGGGCCGGCGCATTACCCTCAAACATGCCAACGGCGAAATCATCGGCGACCAGCTGCTGCTGACCAACAATGCCTTCGCCTCGCACTTCGGCTTCCTGCCTGGCCGTTTGCTGCCGATCTTCACCTACGCCAGCATGACCCGCCCGCTGACCGAGGAAGAACAGGCTCGCCTGGGCGGCAAGGCCAGCTGGGGCATCATCCCCGCCGACCCGTTCGGCAGCACCCTGCGCCGTACCCCGGACCAGCGCCTGCTGGTGCGCAACAGCTTCAGCTTCAACGCCGACGGCCGCGCCAACCCACGCCACATCGCCCGCGCCGGGCGCCAGCACCGCGAGTCGTTCGAGCGACGCTTCCCGATGCTGTCGGGCATGCCGTTCGAATACACCTGGGGCGGTTCGATGTGCCTGTCGCGCAACCACCTGTCGCACTTCGGCACCCTCGCTCCCAACATTCATGCGGCACTGTGCTGCAACGGCCTGGGCATCACCCGTGGCACTGCCACCGGCACCCTGCTGGCCGATTGGCTGAGCGGCGAACGCGACGAACTGATCGACTTCCTGCTTGGCTCGGCAGGCCCCAACCGTAACCCACCGGAGCCATTGCTCAGCGTGGGCGTGAACTTCAACCTGCACTGGGGCCAGCGCCGCGCCGGCCTGGAAAGCTGACAAGGAGGCACCATGCATAGCCTGGGTATTCTCGGGGTGGGCGAACTGACCGAAAAAGTGGTCATCGGCCTGCGCCGCAGCGGTTTCGATGGCCCCATCCTGTTGTCACCGCGCAATGCACAACGGGCCGCCACGCTGGCCGATGAACACGGTTGCGAAGTTCTGACCAGCAATCAGGCGGTAGTCGACAGGGCCGAGCTGGTGATCCTCGGCGTACGCCCGCACTCGCTGGCCGAACTGGCCGATGAAGTGCGCCTGCGCCCTGGCCAGCGCCTGGTTTCGCTGGCCGCCGGGATCAGCCTTGCGCAGTTGGCAACCGCCTTCCCCGGCGCCCTCTGTGCGCGCGCGATGCTGTCGTATGCCGCGCAGTACAACGAGTCCACTGTGGTGGTCTGCCCGCCCGATGCGCTCACCACAAAGTGCCTGGCGCCACTGGGCAAACTGGTGGTGCTGCAGGGCGAACCCGAGTTCGAGCTGGCCACGGTGGCGGCGTGCATGAACGGCTGGTTCTACTTCCTGCTGCACGACCTGCAGCAGTGGCTGATGGACAAAGGCCTGCCGGCGGCAGAAGCGCGTGCATTGGTGCTTGGCAACCTGCAGGACTGCGTGGCCAGTGCCGGGCAACAGCCGCAATACACGCTCAAGGCCCTGGGGCAGGCTATTGCCACCCCGGGGACCTTTACTGCGGATGGGCTGGCGGTGCTGATGCATCAGCCGGTTAGTGCTACCTGGGGGGCGGCGTGCGAGGTGGTGCTGGATGGTTTGTTGACCCGGTCGCGGTTGGCCGACCAGTAAGTTTTACCTGTATCGACCTCTTCGCGGGTAAACCCGCTCCCACAGGAACTCCACTCGCTTCAGATTTGGCGCTGTACCTGTGGGAGCGGGTTTACCCGCGAAAGGGCCAGTAGCCCCAGTAGAAAATTACAGGCGCCTGACCCGCCCGACAGCAGCATCCCACGACCCGTCCCAGCCGTTATATGGCCCGCTACCAGGCCAGTGCGATAGTGCCCCGAGAGTGAACCACCTGAAGGAACCATTCCGTGAGCCAAATTCTGACCGTAGTCCGCAACGCCCCCGCCTCCCCGCTGGGCACCCCCGCCCCGGCCCGCCTACCCATCGGCGAACCTATCGCCCAGGCCGCCACCGCCCAGGACCAGACCGATGAAGCCATCGGCGCCAGCATCGGCGTCTGGGAAAGCAGCCCTGGCGTGTTCCGCCGCCACCTGAAAAACCGTGAGTTCAGCCATATCGTCAGCGGCTGGTGCACCTTCACCCCCGACGGCGGCGAGCCGGTGGAACTGCGCGCGGGCGACGCCGTGCTGTTCCCGGAAAACTGCGAGGGTGTGTGGGACATTCGCGAAACCCTGCGCAAGACCTACGTGCTGTTCTAAGGGACGAACTGATGATCGAACGTATCAACCGCGGCCCACGGGCCAGCCAGATGGTGCTGGTGGACGGCCGTATCGAAACCTCCGGCATTGTCGCCCTGCAACCCGGCGATATCGCCGCGCAGACCCGCTGCGTGCTGGCGCAACTGGAGCAGTGGCTGGCGCAGATTGGCGCAGGCAAGGGCAACCTGACCCGCATGCAGATCTGGCTGGCCGACATGGGCGAGTTTGCCGCGATGAATGAAGTGTATGACGCCTGGGTCGGTGACCAACCACCGGTGCGGGCTTGCGTAGGGGCGGCCTTGGCGACGCCGGATTACCGCATTGAAATCCAGGCCTTCGGCCAGGTCTGAATACCCTCCTTGAACTCAGCGCGGTCCCTGTAGGAGCGGGTTTACCCGCGAAGCAGGCACCGCGGTGGATGGCACGGGCTGCGCCCGTGTTCGCGGGCAAGCCCGTTCCCACAGGGACCGCGCCGGTTACAACTCCGGGTCCAGCCCCACCTTGTCGCCATGCCAGTCAAACCGCTCCACTTCATGCCGGCGCTTGCGGAAGCTGTACGGTGTCTCGCCATACTGCTTGCGGAACCACAGGATGAAGTGCGACGCATCGGAAAACCCGCACGCCAAGGCGATGGTGGTGATGTTCTGGCTGGTGTTCACCAATAAACGCCGGGCATGGTCCAAACGCAACTTGCGCCAATAGTTGGCCGGCGGCTCCTGGGTGTTGGCAACGAACTCACGGTGCAACTGCCGGGGGTGGGTGCCCACCGCTTCGGCCACCGCCTTGAGCGTCATCGACGCATCCAGGTTGGCGCGCATGAAGCTGATCGCCCGCTGCACCCGGTCGTTCTGGTACACGCACTCACTGGCCGCTTTGTCCTGCTGCTCCTCGGCACGCTCATCCACCAGCAGGTATTCCAGCCCCTTCTGCGCCCGCACCGCGCCGCAGTGCCGGCGGATCAGGTTGGCCGCCAGGTCGATGGCGGTGCCGCCCGGGCAAGTGATGATGCCGCGGTCGTCCACATAGCTCTTGTCGATCACCGCCGTGGACAGCGGGAAGCGTTCCTTGAACTCATCGCGCAAGGTGAAATGCAGCGCACAGCGCCGGCCATCGAGCAGCCCGGCCTTGCCCAGCACGAACGACCCCGAGCACAGCGCGATGATCGGGATATTCGCCGCATGCACTTCACGCAGCGCATCCAGCAGCCAGGCCGGCGGGTTGCGGGTTTCGTCCAGCAGGCCACCGGCCAGTACGATGTAGTCGTACTGGGCGAACAGGTTCAGCGGCTTGGTCGGCGAAATCGGCATGCCGCAGCTGGCAGTGATCGGCTGGTCGTCAAGGGTCATCCAGTCCCACTGGCAGAACACCTGCTGGCTGCGGAACGACTTGTCAGCGGCAAAGCGCAGCGAGTCCACCAGCCCTGCCACCGGCACCAGGGTGAAGTGGTTCATCAGCACGAAGCCCACGCGCAGTTCGGGCTTTACCTGCGCAGCGATGATGGGGGCGTGTGCCGGTTCGATCTGTTGTTCTATTTGTTGTTGAGCAACCATGGTGGCTGGCCTCATGACATCCGCAATAGCGCCATTCTAAGGCGCGTCCTGCGTCCGTCATATCATATGCATCCCCACAAATAGTAAATCCGTGACAAAAGGCGGCGCCGTTCTATCAATTGTCATGACTGTAATATCGGCCCCCCAGCCGCGCTGAGCATCATGTATGCACAAGACAAACATGCTCAGAGGCACCCCTCATGTACCGTGGATTCTGGTATGCCCAGGCGCTCGACCTGGACAACGACCTGGCCCCTGCCCTGCAGGACTCGATTCAAGCCGACGTGTGCATCGTCGGCGGTGGCTTCCTTGGCCTGTGGTCGGCCATCCGCCTGAAGCAGGCCCACCCGGAAAAAACCATCGTCATCGTCGAGCGCGACCGCTGCGGCTCGGGTGCCAGCGGGCGTAACGGTGGCGTGGCGACCAACTGGTGGGGCAAATACCTGTCGGTGCGCACCATCTGCGGCGACGTCGAGGCGCGGCGCATCTGCGAGGCGGCCGAGTCGGCCATCGACGAGATCGGCAGCTTCTGCAAGGAGCACGGCATCGACGCCCAGTACCGCAAGGACGGCTGGCTGTGGACGGCCACCAACCAGCGGCAGATGAACTCCTGGCGCGTGCTCACCGACGGCCTGCAGAAGCTCGACGTCAACCCGTTCCAGGAGCTGGACCGCCAGACCATTCGCGGCCGTGTCGGCTCGCCATTGGTACTGGGCGGCATCTACGACCCTAACGCCGCCACCGTGCAGCCGGCCATGCTCGCCCGCGGCCTGCGCCGCGTGGCGCTGAAACTGGGTGTGCAGATCTTCGAGAAGTCGCCGTTCACCCACCTGGAACGCGGCAAAAACCCGGTGGTGCATACCGCCAAGGGCCATGTGAAGGCCAACCACGTGGTGCTGGCCCTCAATGCCTGGGGCGCGCAGTTCCCCGAGCTGCGCCGGATGATCGCAATCATGTCCAGCGACATGGTCGCCACCGCGCCGGTCAAGGCCAAGCTCGACGCCATCGGCTTCAGCGGCGGCGAATGCATGACCGATTCGCGCACTGTGCTCAACTACTGGCGCAACACCCCGGACGGCCGCGTGGTATTCGGCAAGCCGCTGGGCCAGTTCGCCTACGCCGGGCGCATCGGCAACCTGTATGAAAAGCCATCGCCGGCTGCCGACAAGGTGGCCGCCGAACTGCGCCGCCTGTACCCGCAACTGCAGGACGTGCCAGTCGTCAGCAGCTGGACCGGGCCAATCGACCGGGCCATGAAAGGCTTGCCCAACTTTGGCTACCTCGACCAGCACCAGACCGTCAGCTACGGCATCGGTTTCTCGGGCAATGGCGTGGCCACCACGGTGTTCGCCAGCCGCATCATCAAGTCGCTGGCCACCCATGCCAATGACGAGTGGGCCAACTGTGGCCTGGTCAACCAGAAGATGAAGCTGCTGCCGCCAGAGCCGTTCCGCTTTTTTGGCGCGCACCTGGTGCGCGACGCGCTGGTGCGCAAGGAATCGCTGGAAGACCACGACCAGGACGCCGGCTTCATCACCCGCCAGCTGGTCGGCATGGCACCGGCCGGTTACGTACCGGCGCAGAAGAAATAAGGAACGCAGCATGAGCGAACATATCGTCTTCCTCGACGACGAAGGCCTGGCGCCTTCCACCCGCCTCAAGCGCCCTGACTGCAAGCACAGCTGGCAGCAGTTCGCCTACACCCACCCCGACCAGGTGCTGGAGCACCTGCAGGACGCCACCGTGGCGCTGACCTGCAGCGTGCCGCTGCGTGAAGAGCACCTGCGCCAGTTGCCCAAGCTGAAGATGATCTCGCTGGCCCTGACCGGCCGCGACATCGTCGATGTCGACTACTGCGAGGCCCATGGCATCGAAGTGTCGAGCGTACCAGGCTATGCCGCCAACACCGTGGCCGAGCACAGCCTGGCGATGATCCTCGAACTGTTCCGCCGCCCGGCCGCGTTCACCCGGCTGATGCGCCAGGTACACGCCGGCGAAAAGCCGCACCAGAACATCTACTTCAACCACCGCATCCGCGATGTGCGCGACAAGCAACTGGCGATCATCGGCAGCGGCCCGATCGCCCTGCGCCTGGCGCACCTGGCCCGCGCGTTCGGCATGCAGGTGCTGTTCGAAGACCGCGGCGGCAAACGTAAAGGCCCCGACTGCCGGCCGCTGGCCGAGCTGCTGAAAAGCTGCGACGTGCTGTCGATCAACTGCCCGCTCACGCCAGAAACCCACAACCTGATCGACGCCGAGCAACTGGCCCTGATGAAGCCCGATGCCGTGGTGGTCAACACCGGCCGTGGTGGCGTGGTCAACGAAGCGGCGCTGATCCAGGCGCTGCAGGCCGGCCGCCTGGGCGGTGTGGCGCTGGATGTGGTGGAGGTAGAGCCGCTGCACCCAAGCAACCCGCTGTTCCAGCTGATCGACCGCGACGACTTCCTGCTCAACCCACACATCGCCTGGAGCAGCGAAGATGCCATGCAGCAGCTGATGGACAGCGCCGTGGACAACATCAGCGACTTCGTCGCCCGCCAGCTTTCAGCAAAAAGGATTCGTACCGCATGACCTTCGTTACCAAGAGCAGCTACGTCGACGGCGCCTTCGTCGCACTCGGCAGCAGCGCCGACATCCTCGAAAACCGCAACCCATCCAACCCGGGTGAAGTGGTCGAGCGCTTCGAACGCGCCGACCAAGCGCTGACCGAACAGGCCATCGCCGCCGCCCGCCGCGCGCAACCAGCCTGGGCACGCAGCAACCCGCAACAGCGCGCTGACGCGCTGGACTTCATCGGCACCGAAATCCTCGCCCGCCGTGAAGAGCTGGCCACGCTGCTGGCCCGCGAAGAAGGCAAAGTGGTGCGTGAAGCCCTGGGCGAAGTGGACCGCGCCGGGCGCTCGTTCAAGTTCTATGCCCAGGAAGCCCTGCGCGCCGAAGGCGAAAAATACCAGTCGGTGCGCCAGGACGTAGGCATCGATGTGTTCACCCAGCCGCTGGGCGTGGTCGGCATCATCGCCCCGTGGAACTTCCCCATTGCCATCCCGGCATGGAAGATTGCCCCGGCGCTGTGCTTTGGCAACTGCGTGGTTTTCAAGCCGGCCGAGCTGGTGCCCTCCTCGGCCTGGGCGCTGGCCGAAATCATCTCCCGCGCCGGTTTGTCGGCGGGCGTGTTCAACATGCTGATCGGCCCAGGGCGCAGCGTCGGCGATACGCTGATTCGCTCGCCACTGGTCGACGGCATCAGCTTCACCGGCTCTGAACACACCGGCCGGCAGATTGCCCGGCTGGCCGCCGAAGGCATGAAGAAAGTGCAGCTGGAGATGGGTGGCAAGAACCCGCTGATCGTGCTGGATGATGCCGACCTGGAGCAGGCGGTGGAGGTGGCATTGAATGGCTCGTTCTACAGCACCGGGCAACGTTGCACCGCCAGCTCGCGGGTGATCGTGACCGCAGGCATTCACGAAGCCTTCGTCGCACGCCTGGCCGAACGTACCCGTGCACTGAAGGTGGGCGATGCGCTGCACGCCAGCACCGATATCGGCCCGGTGGTAGATAGCCGGCAACTGGAGCAGAACCTGTCGTACGTGGCCGCCGGCCTTGAACAGGGGGCGAAGCTGGTGTGCGGTGGCGAGCGGATCGACAACCAGGCGGGGGCGTACTTCTTCACCCCGGCGTTGTTCACCGAGGTGGCGCCAGACATGCGCATCTACCGCGAAGAAATCTTCGGACCGGTGCTCAGCGTGCTCAAGGTGCGTGATTACGACGAAGCGTTTGCCGCCGCCGAGGACACCGCGTTTGGCCTGTCCGCCGGCATCGTCACCACCTCGCTACGCCATGCCGAGCACTTCAAGCGCAACAGTTCGGCGGGGATGGTCATGGTCAATTTGCCTACTGCGGGGGTGGACTACCACGTGCCGTTCGGGGGGAACGGGGCCTCGAGCCTGGGTTCGCGTGAGCAAGGGACGCATGCGCGGCAGTTCTTTACCCGGGTCAAGACGACTTACCAGTTGGCCTGATCGGGCCCTGGGGGCCGCTTTGCGGCCCTTTCGCGACGCAATGCCGCTCCTACAGGGGACCGCGATTTCCTGTAGGAGCGGCCTTGTGTCGCGATAGGGGCGCGCAGCAGCCCCAGCAATCTCCAGCACAGAATAGGGAACTACCACCACACCCGCGCTTTCTTAAACACTGAGTGGACTATTTCCTTGAGCTTCACGCTACTGGAGAACACGACATGCGCCACCTACTCCTCGCCCCTGCGCTGCTGCTCCTGCTGCCTGCCAGTGCAGCCCTGGCCGACGTCGATGCAGGCGACGTCGCCACCTCGGCCGGTGTTTCCGCCTCGCTTTATTCGACCTTCAAGGACGACAAACGGATCATCCCCGCCCGTGACGAACTCTCTGCATTCGTCGCCAGTGGCGGTGCAATCCGCGGTGCCTATGTGGAGTCGGCGCTGGAACAGGTCCGCAAGGATCATCCTGGGCTGCAGGCCAATGATGAAGAACTGGCCCGGGCCATCTTGTCGCAGGATGATCCTGTGGCCAACCATTGAGTACTTCTGTACTGGCCTCTTCGCGGGTAAACCCGCTCCTACAATGCTTGCACCGGCTTCAAGATTTGTAGGCGCGGGTTTACCCGCGAAAGGGCCGGCACAGGCCAACCTCACCCCCAACCATCCATACGCATGGTCGCCCGCACCAAGCGCTGCTCCTCCTGCTCGATCTCCCGCAAACTGTCACGAATCCCGTTGATATGCTCCCGCGCCGCGCGCTGTGCCTGCTCGGGCAGCTGCTCCATCACCGCGTGATACAACCGCGCATGCTGTCGGTCGATCTGGCGCTTTTGCGCCGGCCGGCAATACAGGTTGTTGACCGAAGCAAACACCGTGCTCAAGGTCAGGTCGCTGAGCGATTGCAGGGTATGCACCAGCACCGGGTTGTGCGACGCCTCGCTGATGGCCCGGTGGAAAGCATGGTCGCGGCGGGCATGCTCACGGGCATCGAGCGTTTCCTGGGCAGCATGCGCGGCAAGCATCTCTTCGTAGCGCCGGCGGATCAGCAACCGGTCGACGTCGGTAGCACGCAACGCCGCCAGCCGTGCCGATTCAGCTTCCAGCAACGCCCGCACCTCCAGCAGGTCGAACAGCGTGCGCGGCTGCGAGCTGAACAGGTGCATCAACGGCGTGGCACCCGCCTGCCCCGTCAGGTCGGCGACAAACGACCCCCGCCCCTGCTCAGTGTCGATGATGCCCCGCCCACGCAGAATGCGCAGGCCCTCACGCAAGGCCGAACGCGAACAGCCAAGCTTCTCCACCAGCCGTCGCTCCGATGGCAGGGCCTGGCCCACCTTGAGCACGCCTTCGACGATCAGCCGCTCAACCCGTTCGGCCACCTGGTCGGCGACCTTGGCCTTGCCTTCAGTACCCACTGCGTACCCTCTTGCTGGTAGGACCACTTCGAACACCTTGGGCTAATCTAGCCAGGTGAAGCCACCAATAACCAGTACCCGCAACGAAAACTGGTAGGACCAGTGCAACCGGTACTCGACCCCAGCAGTTGGCACGCGCAGGCTGCAACGGTGACCGCTTTGCCAACAACAACAAAAAACCGTTGCCGAGTGAGCCCATGAATATCCTGTACGACGAACGCGTCGATGGCGTGCTGCCCACCGTGGACCAGGCGGCCCTGCTGCAAACGCTGCACGATGCCCTGCCCGACCTCGAAATCCTGCACCGCGAAGAAGACCTCAAACCTTACGAATGCGACGGCCTGTCGGCCTACCGCACGGTGCCACTGCTGGTGGTGCTGCCCGAGCGCCTGGAACAGGTACAGACCCTGCTCAAGCTTTGCCATCAGCGTGGCGTGCCGGTAGTGGCGCGCGGTGCCGGCACCGGCCTGTCGGGGGGTGCCCTGCCGCTGGCCAAGGGCATCCTGCTGGTGATGGCGCGCTTCAAGCGCATCCTTGAAGTCAACCCGCAGGGCCGCTTCGCCCGTGTGCAGCCCGGGGTACGCAACCTGGCCATTTCCCAGGCCGCCGCGCCCCATGGCCTGTACTACGCGCCAGACCCCTCCTCGCAAATCGCCTGCTCGATCGGTGGCAACGTGGCCGAAAACGCCGGTGGCGTGCACTGCCTCAAGTACGGCCTGACCGTGCACAACCTGCTCAAGGTGGAAATCCTCACGGTCGAAGGCGAACGCCTGACCCTGGGCAGCGATGCGCTGGACAGCCCCGGTTTCGACCTGCTGGCGCTGTTCACCGGCTCCGAAGGCATGCTCGGCATCGTCACCGAAGTCACCGTCAAGTTGCTGCCCAAGCCCCAGGTGGCGCGGGTGCTGCTGGCCAGTTTCGACAGCGTCGAGGACGCCGGCCGGGCGGTGGCCGAGATCATCGCCGGCGGCATCATCCCTGGCGGCCTGGAGATGATGGACAACCTGGCGATCCGCGCCGCCGAGGATTTTATCCACGCCGGCTACCCGGTGGACGCAGCGGCCATCCTGCTGTGCGAACTGGATGGCGTGGAGGCCGATGTGCACGACGACTGCGAGCGGGTCGCCGCCGTGCTGGCGCAAGCCGGCGCCCGCGAAGTGCGGCTGGCCCGCGACGAGGCCGAGCGCGTGCGTTTCTGGGCCGGGCGCAAGAACGCCTTCCCGGCGGTGGGGCGCATCTCCCCGGACTACTACTGCATGGACGGCACCATCCCCCGCCGCGAACTGCCGCGGGTACTCAAAGGCATCAGCGACCTGTCCAGCGAATACGGCCTGCGTGTGGCCAACGTGTTCCACGCCGGCGACGGCAACATGCACCCGCTGATCCTGTTCGATGCCAACCTGCCCGGCGAGCTGGAGCGCGCCGAAGCCATCGGCGGCAAGATCCTCGAACTGTGCGTGGCGGTGGGCGGCAGCATCACCGGCGAACACGGCGTGGGCCGCGAAAAGATCAACCAGATGTGCGCGCAGTTCAACAGCGATGAAATCACCCTGTTCCACGCGGTTAAGGCGGCCTTCGACCCGCAAGGCCTGCTCAACCCCGGCAAGAACATCCCCACCCTGCACCGCTGCGCCGAGTTCGGCGCCCTGCATGTGCATCACGGGCAACTGCCCTTCCCCGAGCTGGAGCGTTTCTGATGAGCATGGACCGCGATATCAGCCAGGCCCTGCTGGAGCAGGTCAACCAGGCGCTGAACCAGGCCACGCCACTGCGCATCCAGGGCGGCAACAGCAAGGCCATGCTCGGTAACGCCGTTGCTGGCGAGGTGATCGACACCCGCAGCCACCGTGGCATCGTCAGCTACGACCCGACCGAACTGGTGCTCACCGCCCGCGCCGGCACACCGCTGCGCGAGATCGAAGCGGCACTGCACGAGGCTGGCCAGATGCTGCCCTGCGAACCCCCGCACCTGGGCCCCGAGGCCACTCTGGGTGGCATGGTCGCGGCCGGCCTGTCGGGCCCTCGGCGGCCGTGGGCGGGGTCGGTACGTGACTACGTGCTCGGTACGCGGGTGATCACCGGCCACGGCAAGCTGCTGCGCTTTGGCGGCGAAGTGATGAAGAACGTGGCCGGCTACGATGTTTCGCGGCTGATGGCGGGCAGCTTTGGCTGCCTGGGGCTGCTGACCGAAGTGTCGCTGAAAGTACTGCCACGGCCGCGCCAGTGCCTGAGCCTGCGCCTGCCGATGGGCCGCCACCAGGCGTTGGCCGAACTGGCCGAATGGGGCCAGCAGCCGCTGCCGATCAGCGCTGCCTGCCATGACGGCGACGCCCTCTACCTGCGCCTGGAAGGCGGTGAAGGCTCAGTGCAGTCGGCGCGCCAGCGCCTGGGCGGTGAAGCACTCGACAGCCGCTTCTGGAGCGACCTGCGCGAACAGCGCCTGGCGTTCTTTAGCAACCCTGCACCACTGTGGCGTTTGTCGGTGCCCAACGCCATCGGCGAGCTGGACCTGCCTGGCCAGCAGTTGATCGACTGGGGTGGTGCGCAGCGTTGGCTCAAGTCCGGGGCATCAGCACAGGCCATTCGCGACCAGGTCGCCAAGGTGGGCGGCCACGCCACCTGCTATGCCCCCGGCCCGGCCAGCAGCCCGCCGCTGCCCGCGGCGCTGATGCGCTACCACCGGGCCCTCAAGCAGCAACTCGACCCCCAGGGGGTGTTCAACCCTGGCCGCCTGTACCCAGACCTGTGAGGCCAGACCATGCAAACCAACCTGAGCGAAACATCCCGACGCCTGGCCCGCGCCGACGAGGCCGAAAGCATTCTGCGTTCCTGCGTGCACTGTGGTTTCTGCACCGCCACCTGCCCCACCTACCAGTTGCTGGGCGATGAACTGGACGGCCCACGCGGGCGCATTTACCTGATCAAGCAAATGCTCGAAGGCGCGCCGATCACCGCCAGCACCCAACTGCACCTGGACCGCTGCCTGACCTGCCGCAACTGCGAAACCACCTGCCCTTCCGGGGTGAAGTACCACGACCTGCTGGACATCGGTCGCGCCGTGGTCGAACAGCAGGTGCCGCGCCCGCTCGGCCAGCGCCTGTTGCGCCAGGGCCTGCGTGCGGTGGTGCCGCGCCCGGCGCTGTTCAAGGCCCTGACCCGCAGCGGCCAGGCCCTGCGCCCGCTGCTGCCGGCCACGCTCAAGCGCAAGCTGCCAGCGCGGGTCACCCCCCCCGGTCAGCGCCCCACGCCACGCCATGCACGCCGGGTGCTGATGCTGGAAGGCTGCGTGCAACCGGCCCTGTCGCCCAACACCAATGCCGCCGCCGCGCGCCTGCTCGACCGCCTGGGCATCAGCGTTACACCAATCCAGCAGGCTGGTTGCTGTGGCGCGGTGGACTACCACCTCAATGCTCAGGAGCAGGGCCTGCAACGCGCGCGGCGCAACATCGACGCCTGGTGGCCGGCCATCGAGGCCGGCGCCGAAGCCATCGTGCAAACCGCCAGCGGCTGCGGTGCGTTCGTCCGCGACTATGGCCACTTGCTCGAGCACGACCCCCGCTACGCTGCCAAAGCTGCAAGGGTCAGCGCCCTGTCCCGCGATCTGGTAGAAGTACTGCGCGATGAGCCGCTCGAGCAACTTGGCCTGTGCGCAGAACAACGCCTGGCCTTCCATTGCCCGTGCACCTTGCAACACGCGCTGAAGTTGGGTGGCGCGGTGGAGGCATTGCTCAGCCGCCTGGGCTTTACTTTGACCTCGGTGCCGGACGGCCACCTGTGCTGCGGCTCGGCCGGCACCTATTCGCTGACCCAGCCTGAACTGTCGCTGCAACTGCGCGACAACCGCCTCAACGCGCTGGAAAGCGGCAAACCGCAAGTCATCGCCACTGCCAACATAGGTTGCCAGGCCCACCTCGACGGGGCTGGACGCACGCCAGTGCGGCACTGGATCGAAATTGTCGAAGCAGCCTTGAACCCGGAGAAAACCCATGCATAGCAAGTTCGTGATCAGCCATGAAGATGTTGCCCGCGTGCTTACCGCCGCCCGCCAAGAGGCCCTGGCCCAGAACTGGAACGTGACCATCGCCGTGGTCGACGACGGCGGCCACCCGCTGGCCCTGGAACGGCTGGACGGTTGTGCACCCGCCAGTGCCTACATAGCCATGGAAAAGGCCCGCACCTCGGCGCTGGGGCGCAAGGAAACGCGGGATTACGAGGAGATGGTAAACGGTGGCCGTACGGCTTTCGTGACCGCGCCGCTGCTGACCAGCCTGGAAGGTGGCGTGCCGCTGAAGGTGGAGGGCCAGGTGGTGGGGGCTATTGGCGTGTCCGGGGTCAAGTCCGAGCAGGATGCCCAGGTGGCCAAGGCTGGGGCTGCGGCCTTGTAGATCCTGTGCCGGCCTCTTCGCGGGTAAACCCGCTCCTACATGTACCGCGCCCCGATGTAGGAGCGGGCTCACCCGCGAATAGGCCCGCATAGGCAACCGATTTCCAGCAGACAGAACACCGAGCGAACAGACAATGCCAAACCACCAGCTGCAGATCGCCCCCACCCTCCAGCGCTTCATCGAAGACGAGGTCCTCCCCGGCACCGGCATCCAGGCCGCCACCTTCTGGCAAGGCTTCAGCACCCTGGTCCACGACCTCGCCCCGCAAAACCGCGCCCTGCTCGCCGAGCGCGAGCGCCTGCAGGCCGAGCTGGACAACTGGCACCGCCAGCACCCCGGCCCGATCAGCGACATGGCTGCCTACCAAAAATTCCTGCACGGCATCGGCTACCTCGTCGAGGCCCCGGAAAACGTGCAGATCAGCACCCATAACGTCGACCGCGAAATCGCCGTGCAAGCCGGCCCGCAGCTGGTGGTCCCCCTTAGCAACGCCCGCTACGCCCTCAACGCCGCCAACGCCCGCTGGGGCTCGCTGTATGACGCCCTGTACGGCACCGATGCCATCGCCGAAACCGATGGTGCCGAACGCGGCCAAGGCTACAACCCGCTTCGCGGTGCCAAGGTAATTGCCTTTGCCCGGCAGTTTCTCGACACCGCCGCGCCCCTCGACGGGGCTTCTCACAGCAACGCCAAGGCCTATGCCATCAACCAGGGCACGCTGCTGGTAACGCTGGCCGATGGCCGCCAGGTCAGGTTGCAGAACCCTACGCAACTTGGTGGCTACCAAGGTGAACCAAACAGCCCGACGGCGATCCTGCTGCAACATCACCAACTGCATTTCGAAATCCAGCTCGACCCGGCCAGCGCGATCGGCCAGCAGGACCTCGCCGGGGTCAAGGACATTCTCCTGGAAGCTGCGCTGACCACCATCATCGACTGCGAAGACTCGGTAGCCGCCGTGGATGCCGACGACAAAGTCAACGTCTACCGCAACTGGCTTGGCCTGATGAAGGGCGACCTCAGCGAGCAGGTCAGCAAAGGGGGCAAGACGTTTAGCCGCACCTTGGCCGCAGACCGCCAGTACCAGGGTGCAAACGGCCAGCCACTGTCTCTGCCAGGGCGTTCGCTGCTGTTCATCCGCAACGTCGGCCACCTGATGACCAACCCCGCGATTCATGATCGCGATGGCCGGGAAATCCCGGAAGGCATCCTTGATGCCGTGGTCACCAGCCTGATCGGCCTGCATGACCTCAAGCGCCGCGGCAACTCCCGCGAGGGCAGCCTGTACATCGTCAAGCCGAAGATGCACGGGCCGGCCGAAGTGGCCTTCGCCGACCAGCTGTTCGGCCGCGTCGAGGCACTGCTGGGCCTGCCCGCCCATACCCTGAAGATCGGCATCATGGACGAAGAGCGACGCACCAGCGTCAACCTCAAGGCCTGCATCGCCAGCGCGGCGTCACGGCTGGTGTTCATCAATACCGGCTTCCTCGACCGCACCGGTGACGAGATGCACACGGCCATGCAAGCCGGTGCCATGCTGCGCAAGGGCGACATGAAAAGCAGCGCCTGGATCCACGCCTACGAGCGCAGCAACGTGCTGGTGGGGCTGGCCTGCGGGCTGCGCGGCAAAGCGCAGATCGGCAAGGGCATGTGGGCCATGCCTGACCTGATGGCAGCCATGCTCGAACAGAAAGGCGCCCAGCCCAAGGCCGGCGCCAACACCGCCTGGGTACCCTCGCCCACCGCCGCCACGCTGCATGCGCTGCACTACCACCAGGTGGATGTGGCCGCCGTGCAGCAGGCACTCGAGCAGGTAGACTTGGATACCCAGCGCAGCGCGTTGCTGCACGACCTGCTCAGCGTGCCGGTCAGCCCCGAACGGCCCTGGAGCGCCGCCGACATCCAGGCCGAACTGGACAACAACTGCCAGGGCATCCTCGGCTACGTGGTGCGCTGGGTCGAGCAAGGCGTCGGCTGCTCCAAGGTGCCGGATATCCACGATGTGGGGCTGATGGAAGACCGGGCAACGCTAAGGATCTCGGCGCAGCACATTGCCAACTGGCTGCACCATGGGGTGGCCGATGCCGCGCAGGTCGAGGCGACCCTGCAGCGCATGGCCCGTGTGGTGGACCAGCAGAATGCCAGGGACCCGGCGTACCGGCCGATGGCAGACGGTTTCGAAGCGTCGCATGCGTTCCGCGCCGCCCGGGAGCTGGTGTTCAAGGGGCGGGAACAACCGAGCGGCTACACCGAGCCACTGCTGCATGGCTGGCGGTTGCGCTTCAAGCAGGAGGTGCAACGCTAGCACCGGCTGGGGGCATGCTTTGGGTTTTGAGGTGATGCACAAATCGAGCGCCGCCCGCGCGGCGCTTCGCGGGACAAGCCCGCTCCCACTGTCTGTTTCGGGCCAGTCACTTCTGTGAGGTCACCGCTGTCCGCCTT